>NZ_PIRZ01000003.1 GCF_003048575.1 Campylobacter concisus
CATCGTAATCATATGGAAAAATAATCTTTTCAATAAAACTATCAATTTGATCACTTTTAGTTAAAAGGTTAGAATTTACTATATCCTTGCAAATTTCTTTCTCTATTTTTGTGCTTGTATCAATATAATAGTATTTTAAAGTTTCCTTTACTGGCTTAAAAATATAAATATCATTTTTTAAAGTAGCAATGCCGCTTTTTGTATTATATATATCTCCCAATGGAGTACCAATAGTTTCAATTTTTTCAACTAAAGTTTTATTTTTAAAATACCAACCATTTTGAACGGATAACTCACTATACAGATATTCATGATATTTAAAATCATACTTTAGTTGAAATTTTTTTAGTGGCAGATATCTAACCACATTTGATTGACTTTTAGATAAAAAACATATTGCTGTATAAGTTGTCCTTGAATTAAAAATTTGCTCATCTTCAAAGTCAATAATTTTTAAATCTACTTGTTTTTCATGAAAATAACTTCTTATTCCTCGCCCATTAAGGCTTTTTATAAAAGAATTTACAGTTATATATCCAAGAATTCCTTTTGGTCGTAAAAGTTCAAATCCAATTTGAAAAAATGGTATGTAAAGATCAGGATGGCCTATTTTACAAGTACTCCATTTTGAGATCAAGGCTTTTGTTTTCTTGTCCATATTTCTAGAACAGACATATGGAGGATTGCCCAATATAATATCAAAGCCGTTACTTAGTTTTATTTGACTATTTTCTTTATACCAATCAAATTCCAAAGAATCAGCACAATATAAATTAAATTCAAATTCTTCGTCCTCTTCCCCATGCTCTATAGCAAATAATGATAGCAATATTTCTGTTCTTTCTATACTATATGACTGAATGTCTAATCCAAATATATTTTCTCTATAAATTTCCTTATATGGCTTACCAGTAATTTTGTTAATATATTTGGATGCATTTATTAAAAATCCACCACATCCACATGATATGTCCGCTATTTTAAAATTGCATATGTCTGCAATATTATTATGTTGCTTAAATGCTTCATAAGTTATAAATTCTCGAATGTCTATAGGTGTGTAAACTGCCCCATTTACCAGTTTGTCTGATGGAGAAATTACAAATTCAAACAATTCAAGAAGGTCTTCGTAAGTAAAATCCTTTTTAATTTCTCTAACCAAAAACATAAACTCTTTTAAAAATTTATACTCATCTTTATTCTGTTTACATATAATTAGTTTGAGTATTTTCTTATTATTGTTTACTTTTAGATTATTTAAATATACATATGTAGAAACAAGGAGCCTATTTATAGGAAGAATTTCTCTATTGTACCTTTTTAAATAATTAAAAATTTTTTGATTCATATACTGTATTTACCTAAACTAATTGAGGATAAAGCTCATCGTATTTCCATTGGCTCGGAGTATGATGAAAAAAATTGGTAATCGATCTAAAATATGGCTCTACAAACAATTTTTGCATTTCTCTCAAAATTGTAATATACACATTTTCCTTTTTTAATTTTTCCCAAGTTCCTGGTAAAAAATTTGAAACTATAAAGTCAACCGTCAAAATAAATTCCATAGGATGATACATGATTCTTGGAGAATCTAAAATTAAAACCTGCCCATATTCTTTAACGTGTTCTTTTAATTTGTTTCCACCAAACTGAAAATGATAATATGGATGTACAGTATTTGATTGAGTACCGTCATGCCTATCAAGGTGAATTGCATTCACTAAAATATTATCAGATGATTCGCTTAAGCCAAAGATTACAATATTTAATCCATATGAATCAAAAGGATCTTTGCCGTCAATTAAATTTTGAAAACTACCATGAAGTTTTAAGTCAAATTCTAATTCCAGTACTCCTGTGTTTGTCCGGGATAGTCTTTTGGGAAATTTGCCATTGAGTTCTATTCTAATAGGCGGCTTTATCTCATATTTCAAGTCTTTATAATTGTTGATTGTTGATATTGCGGAATCTAAATTTATAAATTTTAACCCTTCTTTTTCTAAAAGAGTTTTAAACTCTCGCAGGCATTTTATATATTCGGTATAATTCATTATTTTCTCACATTTTTAATGGCAAAACTAATACCATCTAACTCGGAAGGATGTGGTTTTATATTTTTTTCCTGCAAAGAATAAGGATGCAGCAACGCCTCTAATGATATGTATTCGTATTCTTGCCAAGGCTTTGGCTCATTACGAGTATATACTTTAAATCCTTCTATTGGATCAAGTGGTCTTTCCAAAGCTTTGCAAACCGTCCAAAATCTGTAGCTAGAATTTCCTTTAATAGGCTCTGGAAAAACAATATTTTTTATGCCTCTATTTTTGAAAATCTCAACTTTGTCTTTTGCGCTTAAATATGATAAATAAGTGCTTGCTATTTTTTCAAATATCTCATCTATTTTATGCATCCACCATCTATTCCATCCATCCGAGAATACCCCTGTATATTTGGCCTCCTTAAAAAGCTCTTTTACGCTACTCCAGTCTTCGGATTTATCAATATCGATTCCTAATCTAGCAGCCAAGTATTGCTCATTTATCAAAAATCCTTTTGCATAAATTAAATCTTTTAATATTACTTGTGCATACTCGTGAACAGGAATTGTTTCTTCGTTAAATCTACTAAAAAATCTTTCGTCCAGTGCCTTTATGTTTGTTTGTAGTAAATCTTCAAACTCTTTTGTTTCGGCTATTCTCTTATAGCCATTTGCAAGTGAATATAACTTCTTTGATACCAAATCAGAAATTTGGGTTTTCATAATAAATCTATCAAAAAGATTATTGCTTGTCATATCTTTAAAATATATGTCTTTTAATTTTGCTTCCGTTGAAAAAATAATAATAGGAATATCTATTTTTAACTCTCCTTTAGTTGTTAAAGTTCTTATATGCTGAGCAAATTCTGTTGCAGTAAAAGGAAAATTTTTACCATCATAAGGTTCATTGTCTAATCTAAGATCAAGAATTAATCCTTGATATTGACTTATTGTGTCTATAGTGTCTTGTATGTTAAATTTATCAAAAATACTTACGTGCTCATATTCAACCAATAATCCTAACTCTTTAGAAGACAGTCTTTCTGCTAATCCTTTAGTCACTTGATCACTCGCATCATCGATATATAAGAACTTAAAACTCATAATACCCTTTCTTCCATGGTAACTCTATTCTAAATGTAGTGCTAAATCCTTCAATAGGTTCTTTTACATATATTATTCCACCATAACCTGTAATAATATCTTTTACTATTTTTAACCCTAATCCAGTTCCTGTCATCTCTTCATAATTTCTTGAAATTTTTCCAACTGGCGCACTTGTTGTAAAAAAAGGATTAAAAACTTTATCACGATTTTCAAGCGGAATCCCATTTCCATTGTCTGAAAACTCTAAGTATACATTTTTTTGCGTACTTCCAATTTCAATATATAAATTACCATTTCCTCTATTGGATTTTTGTATAGCCTTTCTAGCATTTGTATAAAGATTTAATAAAATAGAAGCCCATTCTGATTTATGCATTGGACAAGTATACAACAAGGCTTCTTTTGCTTCATAATTAAACAATATTTTGCGCTTTATTAAATCATTCTGTATGGCTTTTTTAAAAGTCAAAACAGCCGACTCAAGTTCAACTGGCGACAATTCTCTTTGAACATTTTCCGAAATAGTTTCATCAAAATAAGATGTATATGTTGATAGACTTTTAAGATTTTCACGAATCCTATCAGATACCTCACGGCCTCCGCCTGCTTTGTTTATGTACTCTTTAATATTTTCAATATCTGCTTCCAAAACAGCTTGGTATTGTTTTATTTCATGAATAAATTCTCCAATTGTTAGCCCTAAAGCTGCTAAAATTCTTAAAAGATTCTTTTCTTCTAATAACTCTTTTTGCTTCTGTCTTTGCTCTTCATGAGCTTCTTTGAGTTTTTGAGTAACACTACTTAACTTCTCTTTTATATCATCATTGTCTTCTTTATAATCGGATGTTTGCTCATCTTCACTAAATGATGCTATATCTTCTAATTCTTCGATTATTTCTGAAATTTTTTCTTCAGGTTCTTTTTTCCAATTTTTTTCATTGGTCCTTGTTTTCACGCCTCTCTCTGAAGCTATTTTGATTGCTGCATCTGTTAAAATTTTATAACCAAAATCTGTTAACTCCACAAAAGCTTTATTTTCAAGCAATCCTTCTCTGCTTGAAAGCTCTTCAAATTTGTCATCCTGCCCATTTATCTCTATAAAACCAAAAAAGTTAATGTTTGCATGAGTAGGCAAGATCGTTCTTCTTCTCACAGAAGCATCTAGGCCCAGCCAGTCATTTGAAATCCCTTTTGTATTTTCACCATAAGGAAGAACTCTAAAACCGTTTCTATATAATCTTATGCCACCTAGCTCTTTAGCCTTTTCTCTAATAAAAGATTCAATTTGAGATGGTATATCTGAAACTCCATATACAAAATAATATGCTTTTAGAAAAATATTTCGTATTTCTTTATATTGGTTGTTTTGATTTAAAATAGCATTTTTAACGCTATAATTTAATTTTCTGCTCTCGATGCTTATTTTAGTATACCCATTTTCATCAACAAAGCCTGTTATTTCAGCTAAGGCATGTTCAAAAAACATTGTATTGTCATTTGCGATTACTTCAGTAAGATCACTTTCTTTTTTATTGCATATAAGCTTAAACCCTGGATCTTCTGTTTTTAGTTTTACTTTTGCAAGAGGAAAGGGCTGTAAAATTTCAGACACATATCTATAAACCCTTTTAATCTGATGCTCTGTCCATTTATCTCTTAGATCCTTTATAATTAATTTTGTTCCGCTTGTTTTGTTTGGCATTCGATCTTTAAATTCTATCTTATTACCAATAAATATTAAATCTTGATCGTTTTTAAAATCATCCCAGTTTATAGTTACTTCAAGTGCTTGCTTGGAATTTTCCGTCTGTGTTATTATTGTTAATTGTCTTCCAAGTCTTTGGGCGGCAAAACGACCTATTCCTTTTTGACCGGCTCTTTTTCTTTTGTATATTGGAGAGAACGGATAATGAATTTTATCACTTGATGCCAACCGCATAAAACCATTTATTAATTGATCTTTGGTCATACCAACACCGTCATCACTGATAATAAGAACACCGCCAACATCAAATGAATCAATAAAGGTTAATTTAACTTTTTTTGCATCAGCATCATAAGAGTTTTTAACCAGTTCGGATACAGCAGTTTCATGTCTAGCTACGAGCTCTTTGCCTAATCTATTTATTATCCCAGCATCTATAGAAAAACGTATATTGTGTTCATCGAATTTAGATAATTCAGATGATAGTTTTAAAATTTTTGAATAATTTGAGGGCTCAGTCTCAAGGGTGTATTTTAATTCTTCTCTTATTTTTTCTTCATCCATTTGCTCTCTCTTTTGATATAATAAAGCCATGTGTATTTTATTGGAATAATGTTCTAATAATATCATATGTTCTATAAAATAATGATTTGTGAATTAACTAGGTTTTAAAATTATTTATTTGGCCTGTTGTATATGACTATTATTTTTATTAAATTAGAAAACAAAGAAGTTGCTTTAAAATAAATTTCTAAAATTATTTAAAAAATATGAATTTATAGCTTAAAGTAACATTATTTTTGCAAATTGCATAAAGAGATTATACTTTTTTAATTTTTTGAGAGTATAATCGTTAAGAATTTATTTATAGAAAGGAATTTAATGTCAGTAAAGCAAGAAAGACGTAGCTTTATCGGCCTTGCGTTTGGTGCTGTGGCAGCTGTCGGCGGCGCTATGTCACTAGTGGCTGTTAAAAAGACTTGGGATCCGCTTCCAAGTGTAAAAGCTGCTGGTTTCACAACAGTTGATCTAAGTCCGATCAAAGATGGAGAAATGAGGCAGGTTGAGTGGCGTAAAAAGCCTATTTTCATCCTTAAAAAAAGTCCTGATATGGCTAAAAATGACAAAAGAGATGTTGTCGTAGGGGATGCTAGATACGTAGTTCTTATCGGACTTTGCACGCATCTTGGTTGTATACCTGAGTATAAAGCAAGCAAACAAATGTTTGTATGTGCCTGTCATGGCGGCGAATTTAATGCCGACGGAATGCAAACATACGGACCTCCTCCAAGACCACTTGATATACCACCATTTAAGATTGATGGAACCAAGCTAGTTCTAGGCGAAACAAGCCCAGAATACGAAAAATTAGTAGCAAAAGCTTAGGAGGATAGCAATGTCTTTAGCTCATAAATCAACTGGCGTTATTGACTGGCTTGATCAACGCCTAGCTTTTACAAAACTTATGAAGGTTCTAGTTAGCGAATACTGGATTCCAAAAAATATAAATTTCCTTTGGGCAATGGGTGTTATTTTAACAACGCTTTTTATGCTCTTAATCGTTACTGGTTTTTTACTTTTAATGTATTACAAACCAGATGTAAATTTAGCATTTGATAGTGTAAATTATACTATCATGCAAGAGGTCGAGTATGGCTGGCTTTGGCGTCATATTCACGCAGTTTCAGCTTCTACGATATTTCTTATTATGTATATTCACTTGCTTACTGGACTTTACTATGGTTCATACAAAAGAGGTAGAGAGGTCATTTGGATAAGTGGTATGGTGCTATTTATCTGTTTTTCAGCAGAGGCATTTAGTGGTTATATGCTTCCATGGGGACAGATGAGCTACTGGGCGGCAACTGTTATCACTCAGCTTTTTGGCGGTGTACCAGTTATTGGTGACGCTTTAGTTGAGTGGATTAGAGGTGATTACGCAGTTGGTGACTCAACACTTACTAGATTTTTTATGCTTCATGTTTGTTTATTGCCACTTGTAACGATAGCTGTCTTGGTTATTCACTTCTACTCTTTAAGAGTTCCACACGTTAATAACCTAACAAGCGAAGATATAGACTTTGAAGTAGAGGCACAAGAGTATCTACACGGCGATAGAGCAAAATCTAAAGTTATACCATT
Organism: Campylobacter concisus; assembly: GCF_003048575.1. Classification (NCBI taxonomy): domain Bacteria; kingdom Pseudomonadati; phylum Campylobacterota; class Epsilonproteobacteria; order Campylobacterales; family Campylobacteraceae; genus Campylobacter; species Campylobacter concisus. Next base: position 6,996 of record NZ_PIRZ01000003.1, read on the forward strand.
TTGGCCAGGATTTTTGGCAAAAGACTTTATGTATGTATCATTCTTTATGATATTTGTCATCTACCTTGTTTGCTATCACTTCAACTTTGCAATGGATCCTATCAACTTTGAGCCAGCAAATCCACTAAAAACTCCACCACATATCTACCCAGAGTGGTACTTCTTGTGGCAATATGAAATTTTACGTGGCTTCTTCTTTGATATAGCTGGAATTTCTGCTTATAATATCGGTCTTATTGCATTTGCGTTTGCGGGTGTTGCATTTATGCTTATACCTCTTCTTGATAGAAGCGACCTTGTAGCTCCAGCTCACAAAAGACCACTATTTTTTATATGGTTTTGGGTTTTAGTTGTCGATCTTATCGTTTTATCTATATATGGCAAGCTCCCAACAGGTGGTTATAATGACTGGATAGGATTTTATTCATCATTGCTATTCTTGTTCTTATTTATAATTGCATTGCCAGTTATAACAATACTTGAAAGAAAGAGGGGCTAATTATGAAAGAGCTTAAAATTTTTGCCATTGTTGTTATTCTTTCAGGTGTTTTATATTGGGGTATCGAGCCTTATGCTCACACAAAGCTTCATCCACACACTGCAAATGCTGAGTACAACTTCTCAAAAGAAGATACTGACTATGCAAAGCACTTTTTAGAGCAAAAAAAGACAGCACTTGAGACTGCTAAGGCTAGTGGAAATAAGGCAAGTATAGATGCGGCTACAAAAGATGTAGAAGTAGCACAAAAAATTCTTGATGACTATACAGCATTTTGGAATGACATTAACTCTATTGATCTTACAAAAGGTGACGCTACAAAGGGTGCTGATACTTTTGTAGCAGCTGGATGTACAGGATGCCACGGTATAGAAGCAGCAGGTATGCCAGCTGGTATGGATGCTGAGACAGCTAGTCAAAGCTTTGGTGTAGTGCCACCAGATCTTAGTACCGCTGGTAAAATTTATGACGATAAATTCTTGGCTGCACTCATTAAAAATCCAAATATGGCTTTAAAGCTAACTCATAAATTTAACGACGAGCATCCATTTCCGATGACCGCATTTATGGGTGCTGGTGGTGATATAAATGCTGAGATTGCCGATATAGTAGCTTATTTGAAAAAGGTATCTGCTGATTATGAAAAGGCAAATAATAAGATCACTGAAGAAAAGGTTTTCGCTGATGCATGTCAAAGATGTCATGATATAAAATATGACAAAAAATATGCATTTAGCAACAAAGTAAGCCTTGCTGCTTATATGGGCTCAAATCCACCTGATCTATCTATGATGATCCGCTCAAAAGGTGCTGAGTATTTACATAAATTTATAAATGATACTCAAAAGATGTTACCAGGCACTGCAATGCCAAGAGTTGGTTTAAATAAAGCCGCTGAAGACGATGTAGTAGCTTATATCCAAAAAGTAGGTGACAAGAAGAAGGCTGAGCGCGAGAGTACAGGGCTTTATGTCATGATCTACTTCTTTATATTAGGAATTTTTGCTTGGCTTTGGAAACGCAAAGTTTGGAGCGAACTACACTAAAATTTAAGAGCCTCTTTGGCTCTTAAACCCTCTCTGGTAAATTTACATATATAAATAGGTATTCTCTAAATTTATTCTTTTACAAATTTAATCAAGCTGTCTTTGTAAATTTTAAAATTTCATTCACTCGTAAGAGCTGACTACTAAAATCTAGCTTCACTTACCGCTTAGCTCAAATTTTAGAACCGAAATTACTCATTAAAGTTTGATTGAAATTAACAAAAACTGCATGCAGTGCTTTAGCACTAGAGCATGCCCCTTGAACGTGTCAGGGAAGAGGGATTGTTAAGGGAGAAGGGAGTGACTTCGTAATTTAAGCTCCCTTCTCCCTTAATAAAAGAATATTAGTTATATGGTCTATATGCTTTACAAATTTTAAACTTTCATTCTCTCGTAAGAATTCACTATTGATTTTAGGTCCCGCAAGGCTTGCCACTAAAATCAAAGCCAAAATTACTCGTTTATGAAATTTAAAAATTTGCCTAAAAACCTAAAGCAGTAGTATGTCTATGCTACCATGTGAGCTATGAATATATAAGCGTTTCGGTAGAAAATAGAAATATATCTGAGTTTTAACGGTTGCTATTTAAATAAATTTATTTTAAGCAAACACTCACCAAAACTCACCAAATTTCACAAAAATAGTAAAATTTAGCTCCACATCAAGCCTATTTAAAATTAAATTTCCTTGGCGATCTTGCTCATTTTATTGAGCAGTTTTTCACGTTCATTTGGCTTTAGGTTGCCGTATTGAAGCTTTGTAATCATCTGCATGAAGTCAAATTGTTTAAACATTTGCGCATCGCTTTTTAGCTCTTTTTCTAGCTGTTTATAAATTTTTTCAGTCTCTTTATTTGCTTTTTCTAAATTTTGTAAAAAGCTTCCAGTTGCGCTCATATCAAGGTCGTTTTTTGCAGCTTTATCGATGACATTTTTTAGATTTGCTAAATTTTCAGAAATTTTCATCTGCATTTCCTTTTGGATTTTAAAATTTACAGCAAATTTTATTCCTAAATTTCCTTCCACCATTTTTTTCTAGGCGGATTTTGGGTGGTGAAAACTTCCCCGATCATCGGCGTTGCGTAGTTTAGCTCAAGCTTTGTCGCTGCCTTTTCAAAACGCTTGATCGGCTCATCCCAAGCATGATAAGATAGATCAAATTTGCCCCAGTGCACCGGTACGCCAAACTTTGCACCAAGATCTTTTAGTGCTTGCGCTGACTCCTCTGGCTTCATATGCACGTAAGGCCAGCCATCGCTGTAAGCACCATTTTCTATGAAAACTAGATCAAAGTTGCCAAATTTCTCATTTATCATCTTAAAATGCTTGCCGTATCCGCCATCTCCGCTAAAATAAAAGCTAAAGCCAGCCTCTTCAACCGCCCAGCCACCCCAAAGCGTCGTATTTCTTTTAAATGTGCGCCCACTAAAGTGCCTTGAAGGACAAAACGTGAAGTTTAAATTTCCTATTTTTTGCTCACCAAACCAGTCAAACTCAAAAATTTTGTCTTCATCAACGCCCCATTTTACAAGATGAGCTTTTACACCAAGTGGCACTAGAAATTTGCAAATTCTATCTTTTAGCTCAAGTATCGTTTTGTAATCAAGATGATCGTAGTGATCGTGCGAGATGAGGGCGATATCGATCACATCTGGATAGTCACTAGCGGTGATAGTATGCTCGTAAGCAAAGGGCTTGCCGCCAATTGGTAGTGGAAATGCTCGGTGCAAAACTGGGTCTGTGACGATGGTTTTGTCATCAAGCTTACAGATGAGGCTAACGTGCCCAAGCCAGATAAACTCGCCATTTTTGAGGGCATTTGCGTCAAATTTTAAATTTGGCAAAGGCTTAGTTGGCAGCTTGCCTTTTGGTGGAAAGAGTGCTTGCGGAATGTAATTTAACATAGATGCTTGTGAATTATTTTTTACCATATCAATCGTTGGCTCTAAATTTATAAAAATTTTGCCGTTAAAATTTGGCGAAGCCTCTATCAGCTTTTGGCTTTTAATATCTGGCACGCCACCAAAAACTGGGGCAAATTTCATAAAAATAAAAACTGCAACAATAAACAAAACTATGACAATAAAAATTTCCATAAAAAGCCTTTTAAATTTAAAGGTCGGATTATATTTTAGATTTTTAAATTTCAGTTTTATTTAATTAGCCTGAGCTTAAATAATTAACTTGTAAATTTAAACTTAATTAAGATATTTTTACTCTTTATAGGAAAATTTTATTAATAAATATTATCCTTTAATAAATAGATACACCTAAAAATCGATATTAATTAGATAATCTTAAAAATATATAAAATAAAAATTTAATTTTAAAAATACAAAATTTGTCAGATAGATGACGGAATTTATTCATTGTAAGTTATAGAATTATTACAAAAATTAGGAAGGAGCGTTTGAGATGTTAAATAAAAATTTAACTATCTCTATTTTGGTGACTAACCATCACTTTAAAAGTGAGCAGGGCAGTTTAGCCTTGTTTAATGGGAGGAATTTATGAAAAAACATAAATTTGTGATTGCCGATTATAAACGCTGTATAGGATGTGCAACCTGCATGGCTGCATGTTTTAAGAGCGCTTATGAACGCGGCAAGCTGTCACGTGCAAGGCTAAGTGTGCTAAGAGAAGCTACTGGCGTTATGCCAACTCAGTGTAGACAATGCGACGATGGTCCTTGTGCGAATGTGTGTCCAACTGGAGCATTGCGATTTAATGATAATTGCATCGAGCTTCACGAGGAAATTTGTATAGGCTGTAAGATGTGCACGATCGCTTGTCCTTACGGTGCGATAAGCTCAAGTGCAGAGCTTATGCCTTCAGTAAATTACGCTGTCGAGCCAAAATATAACCTTGAGGTAGAGTCACAATCAGGTGCAAAAAATATCGCTGTTAAATGCGATATGTGTTTTGGTCGTGAGAACGGACCGGCCTGTGTTGATGTCTGTCCAACGAGTGCTCTTGTTATGATCGATCCTGAAGAGGGCAAACATAAACTTGGCAAGAGGATAGATTACGAGGCAGCGAATAAATTTGCTACTAAAATTTTAAACGGACAAGGAGCATAAGATGACTACGGTTTATATGCTATTTCTTGTAAGTGCTGTCGTTAGCATCTTGCTCTACTGTGCTCCAAAGGCCGCTGTAAAGGTTGGTTTTGGTCTAAGTGCTTTAAGCTGTTTTTATGCGATGTGTCACTTTGTTGCAAATATGGGAGTAAGCGATAGCTTTGCTCTTATGGATGGCTTTTTGTATTCGCCAAAATTTGCGCTAAATCCACTTGGAAATTTCTTTAGCTTTGTCGTTGTTTTCATCGGATTTGCAAGTAGCGTTTATGGTATGAGCTATGCAGATGAGTACATCAAAAAAGCAAACGTTGGCGTATTTGCATGTTTGTTTAATACATTTATACTCTCAATGCTTCTAGTAATTAGCGCTGATAATGTATTTTGCTTTGTCGTTTTATGGGAGCTTATGACTCTTATCTCATCATTTCTTATCATTGTCAATGATGGCAAAAATACACTTAAAGCAGTTATGGTATATCTTGGCATCGCGCAAATCGGTGCATTTTGTATCACCTGTGGCTTGCTTATCACTGCTTACTATGCAGGAAGTACAGAATTTAGTGCGTTCATGGGTGTTAAGATGCCATTTGGCGCTTCTGTTGCTACATTTATACTGTTTTTGGTTGGATTTGGTAGCAAAGCTGGTATGTGGCCATTTCACGTTTGGCTCCCACAAGCTCACCCAGCAGCCCCATCAAACGTTTCAGCCCTTATGTCAGGCGTTATGATCAAAGTTGCTCTATTTACATTAGTTAAATTTACACTTTACTTGCCACTTAGCACATATTTTGGTCTTACAATACTCGCTCTTGGTGCAGCTAGCTCACTATTTGGTGTTTTATACGCTCTTTGCCAACACGACTTCAAGGCTTTGCTTGCTTATCACTCAGTTGAGAACATAGGCATCATCTTGCTAGGTCTTGGCACAGGAATTTACGGCGTTGCAGCTGGAAATTTAACACTTGCAGCAGTAGGTTTTCTAGCAGGTTGCTACCACGTAGTTAACCACGCTATATTTAAAGGTCTGCTTTTCCTTTGCGCTGGTTCAGTCATCCACGCTACTCATACACAAAATATGGACATCCTTGGCGGTCTTGCTAAAAAGATGCCTTGGACAAGCCTTGGTATGTTTATAGGTATCATGGGTATCGCAGCTTTACCTCCAGTAAATGGCTTTGTTTCAGAGTGGTTTACATATCAAGGTATGCTTCAAGGCGCGATGGGCGAGGGAACATTAGTTAGATATGCATTTACGCTTGGCGTCGTAGCTCTTGCGCTAACAGGCGTTTTGGTCGGTATGCACCTCAAACTTTACGCTGTTATCTTTGCAGGTACTCCAAGAGATCAAAAAATTTGGGAAAATGCTAAAGAGAGTCCAATAGGCATGGTTCTTGGTATGATCATCCTAATGATAGGCTGCGTTGGCTTTGGTCTTGGCGCAAACTACATAGTTGATTACATCATGCAAGCTGTAAATTCTATCGCTATAAGCGACTATAAAGCTAGCCTTGGAGCTATAAATGTAACTTCACCAATAGGCAGTATGATCTCAACTCCGCTTATCGCTTTAGTTTTATGTGCGACTATGATTTTGCCATTTATCATCCTTGCTGTTATGAAAGCAAACAGAGATAAACCACGCGAAACTGATCCTTGGGCTTGTGGCTTTAAATATAGCTCACGTATGCAAATGACAGGTGGCCCATTTACTGGTGACCTTAGAAAGATCATGCAATGGCTATTTAGAGCTGATAAAAAGATCGTTACTAGAAATTATTTTGACGCGGTTGAATATCACAACCATCCAAAAGATATCTGGTGGGGAATGTTTTATGAGCCAGTCATCAAATGGTGTATGAAATTTGCTGATAAACTAGGCATCGTTCAAAGCGGATACACAAACGTCTATACGCTTTATATCCTAATTTATCTTTGTGCCATACTTGCTGTGGGCTACTTTTTAGTTTAGGAGACGAAAATGCAAACTATACTTTTAATGATATTTCAAGTAGTCGTTATCGTTTTGGTAGCTCCTTTGTTTGATGGTATGGCAAGAAAACTAAGGGCTAGACTTCAATCAAAACAAGGTAGCGATTTCTTTCAAACATATCGCGACATTATAAAACTCTTTAGAAGAGGAAGAACTGTGCCTGAGTGCTCTCACTGGGTATTTAGATGGGCTCCATTTTTCCTTTTTGCAACTTCAGCTGCAGTACTAGCTGCTATACCTATAACATACAGCAAAGATACTGTTTTTGGAGCGTATTCAGATATATTTGTGATCCTTTATCTTGGCGCATTGCTTAGATTTGTATTTGGTGCAGCTTCAATGGATAGCGGCAACCCATTTGCAGCAACAGGTGGCGGCAGAGAGCAAATGCTAGGCGTATATGTTGAGCCAGTTATGATCATGTGCTTAATCGTAGTAATGCTTGCAGCTAAAACATCAAATTTAATTGAGATCCAAGAGATGGTAAAAACTGGCGTTATCGGATATCAAATCCCAAGTTTTGCCGTAGCTTCTATCGCATTTTTATGGTGTATGTATGTTGAGACTGGCAGAAAACCATTTGACGTAGCTGAAGCTGAGCAAGAGCTTCAAGAAGGCTTGCTTGGCGAGTACGCAGGTAGCGACCTTGGTTTAGTTCAAGCATCACTTATATTAAAACAGTTTGCTATGATCGGACTTTTCCTAACTATATTTGAGCCATGGAATTTTAGCAATCCTTTCTTAGCTATTATCGTTTTTGTGATAAAAACTGGAGTATTTTACGTAGCAGCTGTCTTTATAGACAACTTTGGACCACGCTTTAAAATGACTTCATCTTTACGCAAAAATGCGCTTGGTGCACTTGCTATCTCGTTTGTTGCACTAACACTTTATGTAGTAGGAGTGTGAGATGCAAACACTTGATATTTTAGCCATTTGCATGATTGTAACTTCGCTTGCGGTTTTTGGTCTTAGAAGCTTAAAACTCTCAATCATCGCTTATGCGATTGAGACACTACTTTTAGTTAGCATATTTTTCTTGCTATCTGAGAAATTTAACGCCGAGCAGCTTAAAACTTGGGCGATCGTTGCATTTTTTACCAAAGTTTTGCTTGTGCCAGGAATTTTATTCTGGCTTATCAAAAAACTTGGCGTAGTTAGCGAAGATGAGCCAGTTGGTGGATTTTTTGTAAGCCCTGTTATCGCTATGGGATTTTCTCTAGCTCTTTCAATGAGTATCCACCCTATATTTTTAAAATTCTCTCTTATTAAAGAAGAGATCATGCTAATCGCAGCTGGAACGGTCTTTATGATGGGAATTTTTGGCTTCATGCTAAGAAACTCATTTATAAAACAAATTCTAGCTTACTGCTTGTTTGAAAACGGTATCCACCTAAGCCTTGCTCTAATGGCTTATAACTCACATGAGTTAGTCGAGCTTGGAATTTTAACAGATGCGATATTTGCCGTTATCATCATGAGCATTTTAGCGATTAGATTTTATAAAGCTTATGATAGCTTAGATACTTCTAAAGCTTCAAATTTAAGGGGTTAGAGATGGATAGTTTAGCTTTAATACTTATCTTACCGCTCCTTGGTGCTTTGGTCTTGTTTTTGAGTCCTAAAAATTATGCGGTATTAAGCGGACTTCACGTTTTGTTTTCTGCTGCGACATCGGTGGCTTTACTTAACAATGTTCTTAAAGTCTTAAGTAGCGGAACTTTTTATAGTTTTGATAAATTTTTGTTTTTAGATAGCTTAGGCTGTGTTTTCTTGGTGCTTATCGCTGTAACTGGATTTATAGTAAATTTCTACTCTATCCACTACATGAGATGGGAGCTTGAAGACGGACACATCCACTTAAGCGATCTTAAAAAATATTATGCACTAAGCCATGTATTTATCTTTACAATGACTTTAAGCGTTATTTGCAACAACGTTGCGTTTATGTGGGCAGCTATCGAGGCAACAACTCTTGCTTCAGTATTCTTAGTCGCTATCCACAAAGATCAAAAATCAACAGAGAGTGGTTATAAATACATCGTTCTTTGTTCAATCGGCCTAGCATTTGCACTTTATGCGACTGTTCTTCTATACTCAGCTACATTTAGTACTCTAGGAGATGGCGAAGCTTCTATGCTATTTTCAAGCATAATGGCAAATGCTAAAAATTTAAACCCAGATGCAGCAAAACTTATCTTTGTATTTGCTCTAATTGGTTTTGGTACAAAAGCTGGTCTTGCTCCAACTCACACTTGGCTACCAGACGTTCACGCTGAAGGTCCAGCACCTATTTCAGCTTTGCTTTCAGGTGTACTTTTAAAATGTGCGATGCTAGCGCTCTTAAGATACTACGCTATCACAGCTCAAGCAGTTGGATTTAGCTTTGTTGAGGGCATAATGATCGTTTCAGGAACTATCACTCTTTTTGTAGCGGGATTTTTCCTAATCAGACAACACAACGTAAAAAGAATGTTTGCATACCACTCAATCGTTCACATGGGCGTTATCGCATTTGCACTTGGTGTTGGCGGTAAATTTGGTCTATTTGCAGCGATATTTCACTGCTTAGCTCACAGCTTCACAAAAGCTTTGGCATTTTGCTCAACAGGCAACATTGCAAGAATTTATGGCCACAAAGATATGAGTAAGATGGGCGGCATGGTTAAGATCGCACCGATCACCACTATAATGTTTGGCGCGGCTGTTTGCTCACTAGTCGGTGTTCCAGCATTTGCTATATTTGTTAGCGAGTATAACGTCTTTGTAGGAGCTATCACAAGCGGTCAATACATCGCAGTTGCGCTATTTGCTATTGCACTTGCAGTTATTTTCATAGCTGACTTTGCACACTTTAACATGGCAAGCTTTGGCGAGCCAAAAGGTGTGGTTGTTCATAATAAAGAGATGAGTTTGTTAGAGAATTTACCTCTTATAGCACTTTGTGCCCTTATCATAATCTTTGGCGTATGGCACGTAGATAGCTTTTATACGCTAGTAGATAACGGTGTTAATATAATGATGGGAGCTTTAAAATGAGAGGCGATAAATTTATAGAAATCCTAAAAACCAAGGTAAAAATTTTAGAAGTAACTCGTCAAGCAGACGATCAAATCACAGTTTTGGTTGATAGAAATGATCTTCCACTAGCTGTTAAAACACTTTATTATGATATCGGCGGCTTTATAAGCACGATGATACCAAATGACGAGCGCCAGATAAATGGCAGCTTTGCGCTTTATTATGCTCTTTCAATGGAAGGTAGTAAGATGACTGAAGCGGACGACTTTGCAGCTGAGGATAAGTGCTTTATCACTGTTAAAACGCTTATCCCAGGAAGCGATCCGACATTCCCATCAGTTACCCCGCTAGTGCCAGCTTGTGTTTGGTATGAAAGAGAAGCTTATGATATGTTTGGTTTGGTAGCCGAAGGTTTGCCTGATAAAAGGCGTCTAGTTTTAAGTGATGACTGGCCAGATGGACTTCATCCACTTAGAAAAGATGCGATGGATTATCGCTACCGCCCTGATCCGGTTGACCATAGAGATGAGCCTGATTCTGAGTTTTTGTTCCCAACAGGTGATGCAGTAGTTGATGTGCCACTTGGACCACTACATATTACTTCAGATGAGCCAGGTCACTTTAGACTTTTCTGTGACGGCGACGAGATCATCGACGCTGACTACCGCCTCTTTTATCAACACCGCGGTATGGAAAAGCTAGCTGAAAATAGAATGAACTATGACCAAATGGGCTATCTTGCAGAGAGAGTTTGTGGAATTTGTGGTTATGCTCACGCTATTGCTTGTATTGAAGCAGCAGAAAAAGCTATCAAGCTTGAAATTCCACTAAGAGCTCAAGCTATACGTGTCATCTGTCTTGAGATCGAGCGTCTTCACAGCCACCTTTTAAATATCGGTCTAGCTTGTGAGGTCACTGGTAACTACAACGCTTTCATGCACATCTTTAGAGTTCGTGAGTACTCTATGGAGCTAGCTCAGCTTGTAACTGGTGGACGTAAAACATACGGCAATGTCGTTATGGGCGGCTTAAGACGTGATATGACAAACCAAGAGATCAAAAAAGGTATCGAGATCATAAATAAACTTGATGTTCAAATTTCAGAAATTTGGGACGCAGTTATGGAGGATAAACGCCAAATCGGACGCTGGAAAGGTGTAGGTATCTTAGACCGTCAAATAGCACGTGACTTTAGCCCAGTTGGTCCAAATATGAGAGGCTCTGGCTTTAAACGCGATAACCGCTACGATCACCCATACGACTTTTTTAAACAGATAGAATTTGAAGTAGCAGTTGAGCACGGTTGCGACGTATTTGCTCGTGAGATGGTTAGATATAAAGAGCTAAAAAGCTCTATTCACATCATCCGCCAATGCTTTGAGCTAATGCCTCAAACCCCGATTATGATCGATCCTGTGACTATGATCAAACCTGAGAATTTTGCACTTGGTCATGATGAAGCACCACGTGGCGAAAATGTTCACTGGATCATGCAAGGCAGCGCTCAAAAAGTATATCGCTGGAGATGTAGAGCGGCTACTTATAACAACTGGCCAAGCCTAAGATATCAATTTAGAGGAAACAACATAAGTGACGCTGCGCTTATCGTTTGCTCACTTGACCCTTGCTACTCATGCACTGAGCGTGTTACATTAGTAGATGTAAGGACTAAAAAGAGCAAAATTTTAACAGAGAAAGACCTTAAAAAATTCTGTCAAGATGGCGGGGTTAGTAAGAAGGATTTAAGATGATGAAGTTATTTGACATCACAGAAAAATATGGAAAAGCGACATACGCCTATCCATTTGAGCCATATATTGTTCCTGAAAATTTCCGTGGTCAGCCAAACTATACATACGATCTTTGCATAGGTTGTGCAGCTTGCGGTATCGCTTGTCCTAGTAACGCGATAGAGCTTAAGATGAACGATGAGCAAACAAAGCTTGTTTGGGAATTTGACTGCGGGCGCTGTATATTTTGCGGTCGCTGCGATGAGGTTTGCCCAACTGGAGCTGTAAGACTTAGCGATAGCTTTGAGCTAGCGGTTAAATTTGACAAGAGTGCTCTTATACAAAGGGGCGAGCTTGAGATGCAAACTTGCAAATGCTGTGGCAAGCCATTTACGCCAAAAAGGCTTATAAATTTTACTCTTGAAAAGCTTGGCACAGCAAATTTACTTCCAGGCAGACTTGAAGAGACAAAAGACTACCTTTATATCTGCCCAGAGTGCAAGAAAAATCAATCTGCTGAGAGGCTAACAAAAGGCATTGAGGAGGCTATAAAATGAGTCTATATCAAGTCCCAGAGGACATAAAAACAGCAAATGATCTAACTGCAAAGCTAGAGCATCTAAAAAATATCAAAAGAAGCTTTAGCGTTTATAGGATCGACTGCGGAAGCTGTAACGGCTGTGAGATAGAAATTTTTGCAGCTATTACACCGATGTGGGATCCTGAGCGTTTTGGTTTTAAACTTGTAGCAAATCCAAGACATGCTGATATTTTACTTTGCACTGGTCCTGTAACAAGACAGATGTATTATCCGCTCCTTCGTGCTTATGAGGCGACTCCAGATCCTAAGATCGTAGTTGCTCTTGGTGCGTGCGGAAGTAGTGGTGGAATTTTCCACGACGCTTATAGCGTTTGGGGCGGCATCGATAAGATAATCCCAGTCGATGTCTATATCCCAGGCTGTCCTCCACACCCAGCAAGCATTATTTACGGCCTTGGCATGGCTCTTGGTATCATCGATCAAAAACTTCATAAAAAAAGCTATGAAGAAGATAACACATTGCCACCTTCAGTTGAGAAGTCAGTCATAGGCGATATCTTGTTTGAGCGTGATTTACAAGCTGAAAGCAGAAGGCTAATGAGCTATATCTTTGGTAGAATCCTTTTTGAAAAATATATGAGTGCTATCAAATGCTCAAAAGATGTTCATGACCCAAGCATCTCAAGAGAGGCTGTGCTTACAGCTATTAAAAAAGAGGAAGATCCTAGATATGCTGAGTGCATGGGGCTTTTGCATAATGATGTCTATCTAAAATATGCAAAAGCTGATAAAAGCTTTGCAATAGACGTTGATAGCGAGGTTTGGAGTAAGAGATGATACAAGTTTATAAGCTTACAAAAAGGCATATGGACGACAACGACAAGCTTCCACGCGAGTTAAAGGAGATAAAAGTTTTCTCCACTTGCGTGGGACACGGCGTTGGCACGATAGACTTTAGCGAGAAAATTTTAGAGCTAAGCGATGAGGAATTTGACGAGATGATCAAAAACTCAGGCGAATACGTGAAATTTAAAATCGGAAATTTAAGCAAATATTTTGAAGTTGAAATTTTTGCCGAGCATATCGCTAAACTCTTGCCACAGCTTTGTGAGTGTAAGCTTAAAGAAATTTTGGCAAATTTAAAAGAGGGATATATCGTGCTTAGGAAGGACTTTTGATGAAAAAGGCCATCCTTTGCATCGGTAATCCTATGCGTGGCGATGATGATGTGGGTAATGAAGTAGGTCGCATCGTAGAAGCTGAGCTAAAAGAGTGGAAGGTCTTTTTTGGGCAAGATGTGCCTGAGAATGAATTCTCGGCCATTAGAGAATTTGCGCCTGAGATTTTGATAGTCATCGATGCGATGAGCGGATTTAGCGAGGATAAGATAGAGTTTTTCGACCTAAGTGACGATAGAGACTATATCTACTCAACTCACAATCTCCCAACTCCAGTACTTTTAAGCTATTTGCGTAAAATTTGCCCAAAGACGCTTTTTCTTGGCATTAGCGTCTTGCTCGAAAATGTCTTAAATTTTGAAGAAGGCCTTAGCGAGCAGGCTAAAAAAAGTGCCAGAAAAGCTTTTTTAAGAATTGTAGAGATTGATAAAAATTTAGTTGGTTAAATTTAGCTAAGGAGAAATTTAGCCTAGTTGGTTACTAAAGGTAAAATTTGTTCGTATCCTAGATAAAAGGTAAAATTTTAGGCGAAAAGTAGTTAAAAATTTGCTTTTTGGATAGTAAGCGTTAATCTTAGTCTTTAGTGCTTTTTTAAAGTGTTAAACTTTGGTCGCAAAGATGAGCTTATCATCTGCGAAATTGGAAATAAAAAGGAGAATGTGATGTTAAATCCGGCAGAAACTGCACAAGCGGTCTCAAGCTCTATGGAGCATAAAGCTAATATGCCACTTGCAAGCATTATTATTCTTGCTATCATGGCTGGAGCTGCTATTGCTATGGGCGATATTTTTTGGGCTCATTCGACTGTGGGCATGGCTGAAAACCAGTCTATTGGCCTTTCAAATTTTATCGGTGGTATCACATTTAGTTGTGGTCTTATGATGGTTGTTTTTTACGGTGGTCACCTTTTTACAAGCTCTGTTTTAAGTGGTGTTAGTGCATATGAAGGCAGGCTAAAACTAGGACAGACTATTGGATACTGGGCTATCGTTTGGATATTTAACTTCGTTGGTGGCGCGTTAATCGCTTATATGTATTATTACTCAGGTTTGCCACTAAAGTATGATGGCTATATCTTGCAACACTTCGTGCCATCTGCAATTGGTAAGATCACAGCACCGTTTCACGAGCTATTTATTCGTGGTATATTTTGTAACATCTTTGTCTGCATGTCTATCTGGACTGCGACTAGCGAGAGCAGCTTGTCTGGTAAATTCTTTGCCATTATGTGGATGATTGGCGCGTTTGTCGCATGTTCTATGGAGCACTGCGTGGCAAATATGTTCATCATAACCGAAGCCATCATTTCTAAGGCTCACTACATCGCAGCAAGCGGTGGCGATATCAATGCTGCAGCAGCACTACTTCATACAACAGTTGATAAGCTAGAAGTGCTAAACTGGGGAAATTTCATCGTTAAAAACCTAGTACCGGTTACTCTTGGCAATATCGTCGGAGGAGTTTTCTTCGTTGGTTTGGCTGGCTTTGTGGCTAATAAATTTGAGATGAAGAAAAAAGCTTAAAACTCTTAGTCTTTGCTTTTTAGCAAAGACTAATCTTTTAAAATTACTCTTTTTGCTAGTAATTATCTTTATTTTATTAAAAATTTTTGATTTTTAATTTGTGTAGCTTTCAAGTTTTTCGTAGTCTATTATTAAAAACTCATGTGGCGTTATTTTTCTTATAATGTCATCTTTTATAAGCTCATTAAATGTAGTTGAGGCACTTTGTCTTTTAAGCCCCACAAAGCTTGATAGCACTTTTAAAGAAAATGGCAAAAAGAGGTAATGATATCCATTTTGCTTTAGATCTTGCTCGCGTGCAAGTTCGATTAAAAAATTTGCAATCCTACCCTTTGCATCTTCAAAAAGTATTGATTTTATGATCTGACGTTGCACGATGATGGCGTTTAATGCCGCTTTTAAAATTTCATCTACTACTTTTATATTTGATAAAATTTCACCTATCTTACTTAAGCTTATGGAGTAAATTTTGGCATCTTCTAAAATTTCAAAAGCACAATTATCATCAAGAACAGCGATATTATTTGCCTCCAAGCGGTAGAGGATAAATTCTTCCCCGTCTTCAAAAAATGAAAGCTTTGCACAGCCACTTTTTAAGAAAATGATTTCAATCTCTTCTGCGTAAATTATGCTTGTTTTTGGAAGATTTTTGTACTCAAATTTATCAAGTTCGGATTGAGTTAGGATATCTAAAATTTGTGTTTGCAAAAGGCCTAAACGTGACTTTTTCATGATTCTCCCAAAAGTAGTTTTGGATTTTATCTTAGAAAGTATTTAATCAAGTTGAAATTTTTGCCTTTTAATTTTTAAATTTCAATAATTTTTAAAAGTAGTATTAATTTTCAAAGAAGGTTGCATAAAACGCAACCAAATTTTTAAAATCCGTGAAGTTTTTTTAGATTTTCATCTATAGGTTTTTTATGTCCATCTTTTGTCACGCTGACGTAGGTTGCGATGGCGCTTGTAACGTGTATACTCTCTCTAAAACCACCGTCATTTAGCCTTAGCGCAGTCACTTCTATCTGTGTTGTTATCGACGTTTTGCCAACCGCGATGATTTTAGCGTAGCAACTTAGCACATCGCCAACAAAGACTGGTTGCTTAAAGATGATCTCTTTCATAGAAATCGTCACAACACGCTCTGGAGAAATTTCCCTTGCAGCTTGTGCGCCTGCAAGGTCGATCTGGCTCATTATCCAACCGCCAAAGATATTGCCAGCTGAGTTTGTATCTTTTGGCAGCATGACTTGTTTTATGCGTGGCTCACCAAAATCTTTTAAAATATCCATTTTTTGCCTTTTAGATGTTAAAATTTTTGGTTGATTGTAGCAAATTTTAAGGCTTTATGCTAAAATCTTGCAACTTCAGGGGATAAAAATATGAATGATTTTAAAAGATTAAACGAACTTACAAAAGAGCAAAAAAATAAGTTAAATGCTATTTATAAAAATTTAGACGATGACATTATAAACGAAGCTGTTAAAATTTGTGGTCTTGCTGGTACACCAAGCCAAAAACTGGCTCTTGCAAGAAGGATAATAGATCTTAAAGTTGATCCGCTTCAAAATGAGCTAAAAAAGCTAAATTTAGGCGAAAACGAGCAAAAACGAGTGCTAAATTTAATGTATAACTACGTTAGAAATTTATATGAAAATCTGCACGCCAAGCTTTTAGAAAAGGCCAAAGAAGAGAAAATTTTAGATCCGTTTAACCAAGCTTTTGTGCAGGCTATGCATGAACTTGGGCTTAGTCTAAATGCGTGGCAAATTTCATGGCAGGATCGTATTATCGACACTACAAACAAAGAGTTTGAGACTAAATTTAAAGATCTAAGCCAGGCAAATGAGTTTATTACTAAAAATGCTTTATTTCAGTGTGATAGTAACGGCGTAAGGGCCGATAGAACGTATGGCGCGGTAGTAAAAGAAGGTAATAAATTTAGCTTTTTGCCTTATGCACTTGCTTTTAAAGATGAGGTGAGAGAGCTTAAAAGCGTCTTTGCTAAAAATCTTGAAATTTTAAGAAATTTAGCCAAAAATGACGAGCAAAAATCTTATGTCAAATACCTTGAAAAGCTACAAAATGCCTTTTGTGAAGAAGATAATACAAAGGTGATAAACGCTTGGCAAGAGGCTGAGATAGCGTGGATGGATGTAAAAGGTGCGCTTCAGCCGGGTCATCCACTAGAGTACTACGAGGATGCCTACACGCACGCAGTTGCGCTAGAGTGGGATATCAGGCTGGTTGATAGCGAGGGCATTGATGAGCTTAAATTTAAAGAAAAAGTGGCAAAAACTTACGAAAGCGTTTGCGAAAAGATCAAATTTGATAACGCCGAGACAAACAAGGTAGTTAGCGAAAATATCGCTAGAACGCAGCTTTATATAAGCGTGCCGATGATCTATTACGCAGCGGAGCTAAACGGGCTTTTTAGCGCTCAAGTCGTACCAAATGATGAGAGTGTGAGCGAAAAATGTGGCAAGAAAATTTTTGCCTTTGTAAATCACGTCTATGAGGGCGCAAAGGCAAAGCCTTTTATGAAGCTTGGGGCTGAAATTTTTAGCAAGGAATTTTTGGATTTTGGTAGAGAAATTTTATTTCTAAAGCCAAAAATTTGGAAAAAAGTTTATGAAATCTCAACCATTGGCCATGAGTTTGGGCACATCCTCTTTATCGGACTTGATACCGAGATGAGTATGAATAAAAGTGGCGTCTTTAAATTCATAGAAGAGTACAAGGCGACGACTGGCGGGCTAGTAAATTTCTTCTTGCACGAAGAGGCGGAGTATAAAATGGCCGTCTTTCACGAGCTAATAGCTCGTGCTGTTGGGCTTATCGCGTGGCGAAAGGTCGATGAGGTGAGGGCTTATTACTGCGAGGGACTCATACATCTTAGCTTGCTTTTTAGGGCTGGTGTGCTTAAATTTGACGGCAAGCTAAGCGTAGATATGAGCGAGCAAGCTTACTCTAAATTTAAAGAAATTTGCTTAGAGAACTACTATGACCTAGCGCAAACATACGCTAAAAAAGATGATGCGAGCACATTTTTGGAGAAATTTTGCCAAAAAGATGAACTAAGCTATTTGCCAAAAGATGAAGAGTGCAAGAAATTTGTTGAGCATTTTTACGCTAGATACGAAGCTATCGGCAACGACGTCGATGATAGTGGTGAGTGGCAAAGGTGGCAAAGTTTAGCCAAAAAGGCAGAGAAAGATAGATAAAGACGGAACATGATAAGTAAAATAAGTAACGAAAATCAAGTATCTTTTTTATTTATGTTGATACTTTTTTGTGTATATGTTGTTAGTTATTTTATTGCTAGTAGTTTTTATAATGACATAATTACTGCTCTATTTGATTTTATGATCACATTATTTATCTTTTTAAAGCTAAAAGAGACAAGAAATTTAAAAACATATTGGATATATATATTACTAGGCCTTACTTGCTGGGTAGCATCAGATACTATGTGGATGCTATATGATAAGGTTGATTTTCTTAAACAATTTCTTTCTAAAGTCAATTTTATACAAATCTCATACTTGGTCTCATATTTTATGTTTGCATTTTCTGCTTTTTACATTTTGATCAAAAATTTGAAAAATTTATTTTTAATGCAAGTATTTGTGGACTCAGTCTCTATTTCTGCAATATATTTTAGTTTTATGTGGTTTATGATTTTTGATAGAAGCTTAACTCAAGTTTTAAGTCAAAAAGATTTTTTTAATCTAAGTTACATCGCCATAGATTTATTTATGTTTTGTACTTCATTTATTGCATTTTTTTCACTTAAATTTTCAAAAAGAAGACTATCTATACTTTTATGCTTGATAGCACTTATTGCAATAAGCACTTATGATATTTTTACCACCACAATGGATTTTTGGATAGATGAAATATCCTTTTTTGGATACGACATTGTATTTAAGAGTTCATTTTTTATGTTGTTTGTTGCTGCGCTTCATTTAAGAGAGGGTGAGGCAAATCTAAAATTTAGGGCGCTCAGAAACGATTTTGATAAAATTTTAATACAAAAGCTATTTGTTTTTGCCGTATTTTTGACGATCATGATCTTGTACTCTTGGAAGATAAATTTGACATGGTTATTTTCTATTTTAGTTACTTTGCTTGCATACGGGGCATTATCTTATACATTTTCTAATGTTAGAAAGATGGATATTTTAATTAAACGTGAAATACATATCAAAAAAGTATTAAATAATCAGATAGAAAGTAAAGTAAAAGAGCTTGAAGAGACAAATAGGCACCTACAAAGGATCAGTAAATATGATTATCTAACGAATGCTCTAAATCGCCAGTATTTTATCGCAAGGCTTGAAGAGATGATAAAGTCAAAGGCGCTTGGCGAAAAGATAGATATTTATAGTATTGACATAAACCATTTTAAAGCGATAAATGACTCGTATGGGCACTATATCGGCGATGATGTAATAGCAAAGTTTGCTTCAAATATTGAGTCAATATTGCCACCAAATGATTCTTTATTTGCAAGGTCTGGCGGAGATGACTTTATCGTTGTTGTCAAGCAAAATGAAAATGTGCATTGCAGGGAATTTTTGCACTATCTACTAAAAGCTATTTCAGAGCCAATCGTTATAGATGATTATAAAATTGTACTTGATGCGAAAATAGGGATTAGCTCGACACAAACTAGTGAAATTTTGGCTGATGATTTTATCATGCAATCAGAAGCAGCACTAGAAGCAGCAAAAAAAGACGCATCTGAAAAGTATGTTTTTTATAATGATATAAAAAGCATGATTCAGGATAGAAACTATATAGAAATATTGCTAAATAGCATAAGCTTTGATGAAGAATTTGAGCTAAAATTTCAGCCCCAATATCTAATAGAAGGTAAAAAAATAGTAGGAGCAGAGGCTCTTGTTAGGTGGAACTCTCCTATAAAAGGTCCGGTAGATCAATCAAAATTTATCCCAATAGCCGAACAAAGCTCGATTATCAATGCGATAGGAAAATGGGTGGCAAAAAATGCTATAAAACAAATGGCCTTTTGGAATGAAAAATATAATACAAACCTAAAAATAGGCATAAATATCTCACCAAAACAGATTGATAATATAAATTTTGCATCTAAATTTTTAAGCTATATAGATAGATACGGCATCGATCCATCTTGTGTAGATGTTGAGATCACTGAGGCCAGCCTCGTCAATGCTGAAGAGATGATGCAAAGTGCGTTATCTGAGCTTTCAAATAGAGGAATTTGCATCTCCATAGATGATTTTGGTACCGGTTTTTCATCAATGAATTACATCAAAAAATATCCTATGAGTCGCCTAAAGATCGCTAAAGAGCTGATAGATAATATTGCTAAAAATGATATAGATAAAGACGTGGTAAAAAGCGTTATAGCTTTGGCTAAAAATGTGGAGCTAAAGACTATTGCTGAAGGTGTCGAAGATGAAACCCAGCTTGAAATTTTAAGAGAGCTTGGATGCGATGAGGTGCAAGGGTATCTTTGGGGCAAGCCAATGAGTGCAGAGGATTTTGAAAAGCTTATAATAAGCGCTATTTAAGCACACTCGTTGCGCTAAAATTTTCAAATTTTAAAATATCTTTATGGCAAAGTTTGGCCAGCTCATTTATCATTTTTGAGCTAGCTTCATCTTTTGGGATTATTAGATGAATCTTTTCTGCTAAAAAAATGATAAAGATATTTTTGAGTTCATAAATTTCACTAACTTCATTTAGGTCAAATTTTTCATTTTCTTTGGGTTCGCTTTCATAGTAAGCCAGAAATTTCTCATTTACTTCAAAATTCATTTGCTTTTGAACATCTGAAATTTCAATTCTTTTTAATGCAGCTATGCGACTTCTTTTTAAAAAAATAGGATAAAAAATGATCCAAAATATAGCAAAAACAGCTCCGATGACAGTAAAAATTTTACTTTTTAATAGCATATCAGCAACAAAACCAGCTATGAGAGCCTCTGTAAATACCATAAAGGTATTTATAAAATATTGTTTCCTTGCTGCTTTTGATAGAAATAAGTTAAAAGATTTATAATCTATTAAATTTTGTCCATTTATGACGATATTGCACTTCATAAGATACCTTTGTGAATTTTAAAATTTTTTGGGAAATTATAACCAAAAGCAAAGTCAATTTTTGTATAATTTGAACTATTTCTTAGGAGAGGGACACTATTTTTTTAATATCAAAATCATCTATAACTGGCATGCGAAAATGGATCTTAGTTGCAGTTGTAGCGCTATTCGTATTTGCACTATTAGCATCCTTACTAGACTATAATCTAATTGGAAAAATATCTATTTTGCTTAGTTTTTTTATAGTAACTTTTGGCATTTATACTTCAATGGATAAAGTAAAAACCAAAATAACGCATTGGCTTGCAATATGTTTTGGTGTTTTTTTATGGTCTATTTGTGATGCATTAATGGTGTTAAATCAAGATATACTATTGCGGGCTCATAGTTCTTATGCGTATCTTGATGTGTTTTTTATGTTGCCGATGATATCTATTTTGGCTGGCGTTAGTATATTTTTGTATTCAAAATTTTCAGCCAGCCAAGAAAAGCTAGCCATCATTATGGATAGCATAAGTGTCTTTTTTTTAATAGTAATTTTAATATATGGTATTTTTGATGAAGTAGATATCTTATCGATAATAAATAATAGATCAAATATCGTTTTTCTCTCTATTGTAGCCATAAATTTTCTTATACTTTTTATCACTTTAAGTGAGATTTTTACAAGCAGTTTGCTTCATATAAAAATTAGTGGCTTTTACCTTATATCGGCTAGTATTTTATTTACGATGCTAAATTTATTTATTTTTTATAGTCAGATCTCAAATGTAAATTTTGGCCATAAAATAGATTTTTTATATATCGTTCCTTTCTTCTTCTTGATGATAGGAGCTTTTCATTTAAAAGCCCAAAACGAATATGTTACAAATACCGATAAAGATATCTCAATAGGATCAAAATGGCTACCAATAATAATAGTTTTACCATTGCTATTACAAGAAGATCTGACATCTTTTAGTGCACTTATCTCGTTATTTATCTTGGTTGTAAATGCTATTGTTAATTACTACGTTAAAAGCTCTATCGCAAGTAGAAAAATATTAGATTATGAGAGAAATCTTCATAGAGAGATGGAAAAGTCGATGCATGAGCGAACCAATGAACTTATGCTCGCAAATTTAAGACTTCAAGATATGTCTGAGAAGGACTATCTAACAGATCTTGGCAATAGAAATTTTATAGTAAATGAGCTTGAAAGAATGTGCAAAAGCATTTCTGAAGATGAGGAAATCGTAGTTTATTATATAAATTTAAGCCGTTTTAAAAGTATAAATACGTCTTATGGGCATGAAATAGGCGATAGAATTTTAAAACTAGTTGCAAAAAGGATACTTGAAGTTTGCAATAGACAAGAGGCCATAGCAAGGATTAGTGCGGACGAATTTATCGTACTAGCAAAAATGGAGATAAATAGTCATACAAAACGCTTAAATCTTGGTATCGCCTTAAAAGATGCTATTGAAAAACCAATTCAAATAGATAGATATCACTTTGGGCTTAAGTGCATAATAGGTATAGATGTAGCAACAAAAGATAGCACGGCAAATCCAAGAAATATTATAAAAAACGCAGATATGGCAATGTATTATGCCAAAAAAAATCCAGCTTTAAATCCTATGGTTTATAGCGATAAAATTAGCAATGAAATGCACCTAAGCTCAAGTATCGAGATCGCGCTTAAAAAAGCTAATTTGCAAGAAGACCTTCATGTATATTTTCAACCAATATTTGATCTAAAAATTGAAAAAATGATCTACGCAGAGGTTTTTTTATATTGGAAATCAGAAAAATTTGGCTTGATGGAAGCGAGCAAATTTATGAAAGAGGTCAATGTAAATAGCGATATTTTAAATGATATTTACTCACTTTTAGTTTCAAAGACCATAGAGTATGTAGATAGATGGCAAAAAGAAAAACTCTTGATACCAAAAATAAGTATAAATGTTGCACAGATTCAAAGTAAATCAGAAAAATTTGTTTTAGATTTTATTTCTAGCTTACGCTCGCACCATATAAATCCAGAGCTTTTTGAAATAGAATTTGGCGAAGAAATATGGACAAATAATACTAAGACGCTTGATAAAATTTTTTCTATTCTTAAAGAAAATAATATAGATGTTTGTATAGATAATTTTGGATCTGGATATACTTCATTTATTTATATTGGAAAGTACGGTGTTAAGCGTATAAAAATAGCAAGTGAATTTGTTGCTCAAGCATCAAATAGCAAAATAGACGCACAAATCGTATCTGCAATTATTGATTTAGCAAAGGCAATGAAGATAAAAGTTGGCGCAAAAGGTGTAGAAAAAGAAGAAGACATTCGTTTTTTAAAAGAGCTTGATTGTAACGAAGTTCAAGGACTTTTCTTGTCTCGTCCTATAAGTGCAGAAGAATTTGAAGACCTTGTAAGACAAGATCCTCAAATGATAGCTAAAGTTTAAATTTCGGCCTTTATCTCTTCGTTTGATTTTACGACCATGCCTGAGCCATGGATTACGCTTGGAACACAACTGGTGCAAATATCAACTTCTTCGCCATTTTTATGAGCGTGGATAAAAACTGCATTTGTATCATCACTACTTTTTAGTCCGCAAACATTGCAAACCACTAGATCTTTTTCTCTCATTTTTTCTCCTTTAAAATTTTTGCTTATTTTAGCTCCTAAATTTTATACATAAAATGATTTAAGTCAAGCTTGCATCATAGCATTTAATAATTTTTTGTTATAATCCTTTAAAATTTAAAAGGGTCTAAAATGAATGAAAGAACGATTATTTTAGAGATGTTAAAGATGCAGCAAAGCCTAAATGATGAGACAAATGGGCTTGGCTGGGAAAATGGTTATACTAATAAAAATAAATTAATCAGCTGGAGGCGCTGCATATATATGGAGTGCGCTGAGCTGATTGATAGCTTTGCTTGGAAGCACTGGAAGAGCATCGATGCTAAGACTGATGAGCAAAATTTACGCATAGAAGTTGTTGATATTTGGCACTTTATTATGAGCTTGGCTTTGCAAATTTATAAATCAAAACAGCTTGGAGATATAGAAACTTTAGCTGATGACATCTGCCAGTCAAGCGGTTTTGGCGAGTTTTGTAAAGAGCCACTAAAGATCGAAGATGAGAGCATTTATGAGATAATGAATGATGTTGAGATGCTCATACATGAGTGCAGTGGGTTTGACTACGATATATTTGATATTTTAAAAATTTACTTCTCTATGTCTTTAAAATGTGGCGTAAATTTATACTCGCTTTATGAGTGCTACATCGCTAAAAACGTGCTAAATCGCTTCCGTCAAAATAATGGCTACAAAGAAGGTAGCTATAAGAAAAATTGGAACGGACGCGAAGATAATGAAGTGATGAGTGAAATTTTGTCAAATGGCGTTAGTAAGATAGGTGAAATTTACGCAGCACTTGAGCACGAGTATAAAAAGGTGAAATGATAAACCTTCTTCGCCTTGGTTTTAAAGACTTTTTTACAGCCAAATTTATAGCGCTATCCATCTTGCCGCTTCTCCTTAGCATCGTCTGCCTAGCTTGGCTTAGCATCTGGGGCGGCGGTGAGATTTTTGATTTTTTAAGTGATAGTGCCAAAAATGAAAATTTTACCTTTTTAGAGCCAAACTCGGCGCTCTCTTCATATGCTATTAAAATTTTAAACTTTAGCGCTACAAAGTGGATCATAAGCATACTTTTTTATGTTTTAAGCACCTTTTTAACGATAATTATCAGCATAATAATTGCCCTAATCGTAGCTGGCTTTTTAACTCCAGTTGTGGCCAAAGAGATAAACAAAAGGCACTACAACTACGTGCTTAAAAGCGAGGCTAGCACAGCTAGAGTGCTAAAAGTGATGATGGTTGAGATCATGAAATTTCTTGGGATCTTGCTCATCTGCCTGCCGCTTTTGTTTGTGCCGTTTGTAAATTTCTTTATCATCAATGTACCATTTTTTTACATCTACTATAAGCTTTTACTTATAGACGTTGGCTCAAGTACGCTTGATAGTGATAAATTCGAGCTTGCTTTGCTTGAGGGTGGTGGGATAAAATTTGTAGCTTTTACATTTTTGTTTTATCTAATATCGCTTGTGCCGCTTGTTGGGTTATTTTTTCAGCTTTATTTTGTGATAGTTTTGTCGCACCTTTTTTATCAAAGAGAGGCGATAGTTAAAATTTAGAGCCAAATGGCCCTAAATTTATGCGTAGTAAGATAGTTTATTGCTCTCATAAAGCAAAGTGTCAAATAGCCTTTTTGTCGCACTTAGTAGGTTTTTGTTTGCCTCATTTTGAGCTAGGAGCTCGTCAAACATTTTTAGCATATTGTCATTTATGAAATTTTTGTGATTTAGGTCTTTTGGCTCAGGTAATAGCTGCTTGATCTTGTTTGAAATATCACTTATGCTTTGACTGCTACCTGCGATCTTGTCACCCTCTTTGACGTTTTTCATAAATTCATCAACTTGTGGGCGAATTTGCTTCATCGCCTCTTCGATCTCTTTCATATCCTGCTCATCTATGCCGTTTCCTTTGTATAAAAACTCATAGCCGTATTCGTGAGTTAGAGTTAGACTTCTTTGGCTTGAAGTGCCGTTTTTCTGGCTAGAAAACTCCAAACTTTTGTTGTCATACATAGAAAAGCTTATCTCATCGCCTGAGCTAGTTTTCATCGAAAAGCTCATGTTGTTGTAGCTTCCTTGAGAGTAAAAATTTGTTTGCATTATTAAATCCTTTTGGGGCTAAATCGGCAAATTTTTAATTTCATAAAGCCAAAATTTTGTAAAATGCGTCAAAAAAGGACGGGCGATGTGTTGTTTTGGGACTAGGGTTTTTTTGCTGATGCTTATCACTGTTTTAAGCTTTGTTTTTGCTAGGCTTTGGCCTATTTTGCCAGTCGTTGGCTACTACTTTATACTCGCAAATTTGCTTGCTGTTTTGATGTTTTCACTGTTTTTTAAAGGGCTTTTACCAAGCTTTGTAAAAGTAAATGCGATCCACTATTTCTCGCTAATTGGCGGCTTTTTAGGAGCATTTTTAACGATACTTATTTTTAAAAAAGTAGCAAAAGATAAGTTTAGCCTAGTTGAGCTCATCATCTTTTTGGTCTGGATTGCTATATTGCTCTTTGTCATTTTTAAATTTCAAGCCATTCTTGATATTTTTAGAGGAATTTAGATGGATGATAGGATAGTTAAATTTCTAAAAAAGATGCACCTCGCTAGCGTTTGCGTTATTGATGAGGAGGGACAGCCTTACGCTTTTAGCGCATTTTACGCCTTTGATGAGGTAAATTTTAGCCTTTTGCTAGCTAGCTCAGATGATAGCTCGCATATCAAATTTTTAAAAAACTCAAAGCTTGTTGCTGGTACGGTCGCTCTTGATACAAAGATCGTTGGCAAGATAGAGGGCGTGCAGTTTCAAGGAGTGATGAGAGAGGCCAAAGAAAATGAAATAGAAATTTATTTCGAAAGATTTTTTTATGCAAAAGCAATGGATCCAAAAATTTGGTGCATAAATCTTGAAAAACTAAAATTTACAAGTAATATTCTCGGTTTTGGCAAGAAGATAAAATGGGAAAAAGGTGGCAAAATTTAGACGTTAAGCTTATATAAGCTACAATCATTGAAAAATTAGAAAAAATAAGGAGAATTTATGAAATTTAGCGGAAAAAACGTGCTAATAACAGGTGCAAGTAGAGGTATCGGTGCACAGATTGCAAAAACGCTTGCAAATATGGGCTTAAAAGTGTGGATAAACTACCGCTCAAAGCCTGAGATAGCAGACGCTTTGCAAGCTGAGATCGAGCAAAATGGCGGCAAGGCTGCAGTGATAAAATTTGACGCAACTGACGAAGATGAGTTTATAAAAGGTATAAATTTGATAGTCGATAGCGACGGTGAACTAAGCTACCTCGTAAATAACGCTGGCATAACAAATGACAAGTTAGCGCTTCGTATGAAAACTAGCGAATTTACAGATGTGATAAATGCAAATTTAACTTCAGCTTTCATCGGATGTAGAGAGGCTTTAAAAATTATGAGTAAAAAGCGCTTTGGAGCGGTTGTAAACGTCGCATCTATCGTTGGTGAGATGGGAAACGCTGGACAGGTAAACTATTCAGCTAGCAAGGGCGGACTAATCGCCATGAGCAAGAGCTTTGCAAAAGAGGGTGCAAGTAGAAATATCCGTTTTAATAGTGTAACTCCTGGCTTTATCGAGACTGATATGACACATGGGCTAAGCGATGAGGTGAAGAAAACTTATAGCGATAACATCCCGCTAAAACGTTTCGGCAGTGCTAGTGAAGTAGCTGAGGCTGTTGCATTTTTGTTGAGCGATCACGCAAGTTACGTGACTGGTGAGACGCTAAAAATAAACGGCGGACTTTATATGTAATGAAATTTCAACAAGTTTTGAAATTTAAAATAAATAAAAGCGTAAATATTATAAGATAACAGACATTTTTTATAAGGAGACCTTAAAATGGCAGTATTTGAAGACGTAAGAGACGTAGTTGTAGAGCAACTAAGTGTAGATCCACAAGCAGTAAAATTAGAGTCTAAGATCATCGAAGATTTGGGTGCAGATTCACTTGACGTTGTAGAGCTAGTTATGGCTTTAGAAGAAAAATTTGAAGTAGAAATTCCTGATAGCGAAGCAGAGAAATTAATAAGCATCAAAGACGTTGTAGATTATATAGAAAAACTAGGTAAATAATTAAAATTTACACAGTTTGATTTAAGGAGATGTATTGAAACGAGTCGTTGTAACTGGTATTGGTATGATAAACGCACTTGGTCTTGATAAAGAGAGCTCTTTTAAGGCTATTTGCGAGGGTAAAACGGGAGTAAAGGAGATTACAAGCTTCGATGTAAGCGACTTTCCTGTTAAAATTGCTGCCGAAATAACTGATTTTGATCCAAATAGCATTTTAGACGGTAAAGAGGTAAAAAAAGTAGATCGTTTCATACAACTCGGCATACAGGCATCTAATGAAGCTATGGCCGACGCAAACTTCAAAGAGTTTGAAGCTCATAAATTTGGCGTTAGCTCAGCAGCTGGTATAGGTGGCTTACCAAATATTGAGAAAAATTCAATTACATATTCTGAAAAAGGCGTAAAGAGAATTTCGCCATTTTTCATCCCATCAGCACTTGTAAATATGCTAGGTGGCATAGTTTCAATAAATCATGGGCTAAAAGGCCCAAATTTATCTAGTGTAACAGCTTGTGCGGCAAGTACTCATGCAATATCTCAAGCAGCAAAATGCATTATGATTGGCCAAGCTACAAATATGCTAGTTATTGGAGCTGAATCTACGATTTGTGGTGTTGGAATAGGTGGTTTTGCTGCCATGAAAGCACTATCAACTAGAAATGATGAGCCAAGCAAGGCTTCAAGGCCATTTGACGCAAATCGTGATGGTTTTGTAATGGGTGAAGGAGCCGGTGCACTTGTGCTTGAAGAATATGAGTCAGCTATTGCAAGAGGTGCTAAAATTTATGCTGAAGTAGTTGGATTTGGTGAGAGTGGAGATGCACACCATATCACATCACCAACACTTGAAGGCCCATTAAGTGCGATGAAACAAGCGCTTGATATGGCAAAAGGTGTAAAGATAGATTATGTAAATGCGCACGGTACTTCAACACCTGTAAATGATAAGAATGAGACTGCGGCACTAAAAGCAGTTTTTGGTGACAAATGTCCACCGGTTAGCTCAACAAAAGGTCAAACTGGACACTGTCTAGGTGGTGCTGGTGCGATCGAGGCTGTTATATCTATAATGGCAATGAGAGATGGCATCATCCCTCCAACTATAAACTATGAAACGCCTGATCCTGATTGTGATCTAGACTACGTTCCAAACAAGGCTAGAAAGGCTGAGCTAAAAGCAGTTATGAGCAATTCATTTGGCTTTGGCGGCACAAATGGCGTCGTAATATTTAAAAAGTTGGATTAAGATGTCAAATTATTTAGATTTTGAAAAAAGCATAAAACAAATTGATGAAGATATAGCAAATGCTAGGATCAGAGGCGATGAACATGCTGTTGAAATTTTAAATAAAAACCTATACAAAGAGATCACAAAAGTATATAAAAATTTAAACGAATATCAGCGTTTACAGCTCGCTCGTCATCCAGATAGACCATATTCTATTGATTATATAAAGTCATTTTTGGTTGATGGATATGAGATCCACGGCGACAGAGCTTTTCGCGATGATCCGGCTATTGTTTGCTACATTGGTTACATCGGTGGTAAAAAGACTGTTGTTATAGGTGAGCAAAAGGGTCGTGGTACTAAAAATAAACTAAGAAGAAATTTTGGTATGCCTCATCCTGAGGGTTATCGCAAAGCTCTTAGAGTTGCAAAAATGGCTGAGAAATTTAATCTACCTATTTTATTTCTCATAGACACTCCAGGCGCATATCCAGGCGTTGGAGCTGAAGAGCGAGGACAAAGTGAAGCCATAGCTAGAAATTTGTTTGAGTTTGCAAATTTAAAAACTCCAATAATTGCTGTTGTCATAGGCGAAGGTGGAAGTGGTGGTGCTTTAGCTATAGGCGTGGCTGATAGACTTGCCATGATGAAAAATTCTGTGTTTTCAGTTATCTCTCCAGAAGGCTGTGCAGCAATACTTTGGAATGACCCAGCTAAACAGGAACAAGCTACAAAATCTATGAAAATAACAGCTGATGATTTAAAAAGTCTATCACTGATTGATGCTGTTATAGATGAGCCGATAAATGGAGCTCATAGAGATAAAGATGGTGCTGCAAAAGTACTTGCAAATTATTTTATCTCAGAGTTAGCTGAGCTTGAAAAGCTTGATATAAATGATCTTGTAGCAAAAAGAATAGAAAAAATTCTCTCTATCGGAGCATTTGAAGAATAAATTTATAGTCACAACAATTTTGTAAGAATACTTATCAAATTTGTTTGTGGCGTCATCTACCAAAATACTAAAATAATTTAAAAATCAATATAAATTTAATCGCTTTAACGGCCATAATTTTTACACTAGCTTTTATATCTTTAAGATTTAAACACTAAAATTGTTAATATCAAATCCACATAAAGAGTATTAATGAATAAATTCCAAGAAAAATATATCACTCTTTCAAAAGAATATTATAAAAATAATGGCAATGCTTCTAGCATTGAGGCACTCTATGAGTTTAAAGAAGAGTTGGAAAATTGTGATGACATTTGCGCAAAGTATGTTTTAGTCGATGTTTATCAGCTTTTATCTATGAGAAAGAGTGCTTACGACTTACTTTTAAAAATACATGACAAAAGTGATAAAAAGCAGCTAAAAATGCTTGGTTACTTGGCGCAGTTTGCGGATGAAGGTGACAAATTGGCGGTGCCAAGGCCAAAAAGTAAAGGGCAAATTTTAGCCCAAAAGGCAAAGGCCGCCACTTTGCCAAAATTTCGCTATCACCTAGAGCCATTAAAAACTGGCGCATTTAAAGATGATATGAGTGTGGTTTGCGAGTGCTGCGGCGAAAGCACCGAAATTTACTATGATAATGGCATCTATAGCGAACAAGATGTCACCTATCTTTGCCCAGCCTGCATCGCAAGTGGCAAAGCTGCTAAGAAATTTGACGCTACCTTTGTGCAAGACGCCGACAAACTAGACACGGATGACGCCAAAAAAGATGACAAGCTTTTTAGAAGAACGCCAGGCTATGAGAGCTGGCAGGGCGAGCACTGGGTGGCTTGCTGTGATGATTATTGCGCATTTTTGGGAGATGTGGGCACAAAGGAGCTTTTAGAGCTTGGCATAGCAGACGAGGTCTTTGACGACTACGCAAAAAGAGATGAATATGACGTGAAAATGGTGCGCGAGGTGCTCGTGGCGGGTGGTAACTTTGCTGGGTATTTGTTTCGCTGTTTGCACTGCAAAAAGTATCATATCTACATTGATGCTTGCTAAAAAGGAAAACTATGAATATAGATGAAATTTATAAAGAGTGCAAAGAGCGCGGTTTGGACGGACTTTTTGACTTTTTAAAGCCACTAGCAAGAAATGCCATAAGGATAGATACGCAAGCTAAAAATGACGATGATATCGCCGTTGGAGCGTCTAAATTTGGCGGCTTGCCAGATCTGCCAGATGGTTTATCGTGGCCGTTAAATGAAAATGGCGCTTTAAGTTTTGTGGCACAGATAAATTTTACTGAAGCTAGCAAATTTGACATTGACTCACTACTGCCAAAAAGTGGAATGCTCTATCTTTTTTATGATAGAAATTTGCGTATTTGGGGCTATGATCCTACCGATAAAAATGGCTTTGCAGTGATCTTTTCTGATGTAAATGATGAGTCACTTTCTCGCAGGAGAGCAGAGAGTTTAGAGGGAGAGAATTCTACATTTAACGCGCGCTTGCTCGGCTTTAAAAATGAGATAAATTTGCCAAATTTACAAAGCTCGATTGTGCCATTTAGTAAAATTAGTGAAGCTGAGTGGGAGGCCTATCATGAGGTTATTGAGCCAAGCTGGCAGGCCAAAGAAAATAAGCTTCTTGGGCACTCTGATAATGTCCAAGATGGCATGGAGCTAGAGTGTGAGCTAGTTACAAATGGGTTTAGCTGTGGTGATGGTAGCGCTTATCACAACCCAAGAATAGCGGAATTTGAGAAAAATGTTACCCAGTGGCAACTACTTTTACAGATAGATAGTGATGATGAGGGCGATATGGACTGGGACGGAGAAGGCAGAGTTTATCTATGGATAAAGAGGGACGACCTGGCAGCACGCGATTTTAGCAAGACGTGGCTGATCTTACAGACAAGCTAAGGCTGTATTATTTTTATTCATAGAGTATTTGTTGATTTTGGCATACTATCTAAAATTTATAGTAAAGTTTTACACCAGACTTGCCTAATAAATTTTTATAAATAAGTAGCTTGCCACCAAATTTTTACTAGTATTCTTGATGCTACTACTAAAAGTTTCTCCATTCCTGCCATCTACTTGAATATATAAAATAATCAAATATGCTAATACCCAAATTTAGGCAAAATTTAGTAAAATCTTCAAAAAAAATAAAGGCAAAAATATGTTTAATGGCTTAATCAGGGAGCTCGCCGAGGTCATTAGCTACTCGCAAAATGTTTTACGCCTAAAGGCTAAATTTCGCCCAAATTTAGGCGATAGTATCGCAGTAAATGGCGCTTGCTTAAGTGTGACAAAACTATATGATGATGGCTTTAGTGTGGAGCTAAGCGCAGAAAGCAGAGCAAATGTCGCGGTTGAAAATTTAACTGGCAAGGTGCATATCGAGCCTGCGATGAGGCTAGGAGACAGAGTAGATGGGCATTTGATGCAGGGGCACATCGACTTTATTGGCGTGATCTCGGCTATCAAAAAGCATGAAAACGGCGTTGATTTTTACATCGATCTACCGCGCGAAGCGATGGCTCTGATGGCAAACAAGGGTTCAGTGGGCGTTGAGGGCGTGAGCCTTACGATAAATGAAATTTTGCCAAAAGGTATCAGGCTCACGGTCATTCCCATCACCTTTAGAGATAGCCTTTTTGGCACTTTCAAGGTCGGCAGACGCGTAAATATCGAGAGCGACCTGCTGGCTCGCTACGTGGCTAGGATGCTTGAAGCTAAGCAAAATGGCGGCCTTAGCTGGGACGAGGTCGAGAGAATTTCTAGCCTTTATTAGGTGGATAAAATGCGTGAAAATTTAGAGATCGTCTTTGATAAAAATAGCGTATTAGCTGGCTTTACAAATAGATTTGGCGGTGTGAGTGAGGGTACTTATGAGAGCTTAAATTTAGCAGATCATATTGGCGATGATTCACTAAAGGTTGCACAAAATCGTAAAATTTTAGCAACAGCGCTTGGCATTATGCCTATTAATTTAAAATTTATGAGCCAAATCCACTCAAATAGAGTGGAAATTCTGCAAGATTTTAACGATGATCTACCTCCGTGTGATGGTGTGATAACATCATTAAAAGGCGTGGCGCTTTGCGTCTTAGTCGCTGATTGTGCACCTGTTTTGATAATAGATGAACATCTTGGCGTAGTCGCAGCTGTGCATGCGGGACGCGCAGGTGTTACTAGTAAAATTTGCACAAATGCGGTAAGACTAATGACGAGTGAGTTTGGTTGCTGCGCTAATAATTTACGCGTATTTATAGGCGCAAATATCAAAGTGCAAAACTACGAAGTAGGCAAGCTAGATCTTGGTGAATTTAACCGATACAAAAATGATGGAAAATTTGATATAAACGCAGCTTTATTGGACGAATTTGCTAAGCTCGGGGTAGAGCAAATATCGCTAGATCCTCGCTGTACTTTTGAGACGGATGAATTATTCTCATACCGCAAACAGAGTAGGACCGGGCGTTTTTGTGGATTTGTGATGAATAGAGCCACATCGGTAAATAGTAAAAGATAAAAGTAAATCTTTAGCTTCATTGCTTGCCTGTTAAAATTTGCCAGCTAAATTGTATTGAACGTTTTGATATTTAATTTGATCTAAAAAATGGCTAAATATAATAATTTTTAGCTACAATTTGACATCAAATCTCAAAAAGAATAACAAGGAAAATCATGAAAATAGGTAAAATTTTGACCGCCATTATGTTAACAGGAGCCTTTTATATGGCGCAAGCACATATGTTTTTGGGTAGATGGAGCTAATGATGAAAAGCTAGGAAAATTTATCGCAAATATGGGTTATAGCGACGATTTTCCAAAGCTAGAGCCTATTGTGGCCGAACGCGTCCATCTTTTTGCGCCAATTACTGTAATAAGTAAAGATGGTAGCAAAAAGAAGCTTACACAAAGTGGCGAGAACTACAGCTATGAGGGCGAAAGATTAGACAAAGGCACATATATCTTACTAGCACAGCAAAATCCTATGTATTCGCTTAAAAAACGTAGTGATGGCAAGTGGTTAATAGACAAAACTAAGCTTGATCTAAAGGATCTAAGTGATATACAGATTTGCCGGCTGATGACGATAACATCTAAGAGAGTCTTAAATTTAGGTGAAACAAACGACTTCGTAACTAAACCTATTGGAGTTAAAATCGAGATCGTGCCGCTACAAAATCCAGCGGAATTTAGAGTAGATAAGCCTTTTAAATTGTAGGTTTTTGCTGATGGAAAGCTGCTAGAGCGAGCTAAGCTAACTGGTACTTTTGCTGGATTTTAGACCATAAGCACGCGTTTTATGGTGTGACTGATGAGCAAGGCATCACTGAAGTGTTAGCTCCAAGACCAGGATTCTGGGTATTTGAGGTGATTTATGAAAGACCTTATCCAGATGCTGCGAAGTGTGATAAAGAAGACGTTGAAAACGACGCTTAGTTTTGAGATAAAAGAATAAAAGTTTGATATAAATTCGAGTCCGAATTTATTATAAATTTTTTATAACCACTTTATAATTTTGAAAGTAGAGAAAGAATGCCTTACGAAAACTTTAAATCAAAAAATCCTCTTGTGCTAAAAATTACTACAAACGCAAGAAAATTTGGCGTAGAAACACTACAAAACGAGGAGTTTGTAAGCATTCTTTTAAATGTTAAGAAGCTTGAAATTTTATCCGAACAAAGGCAAGCATTGGCAGAAATTTTTGCTAAGTTAATAAAAATCGAAGAAGACTCACAATTAAGTAAATAAACTTTAGTTTAATTTCATATTACTTTAAGTATAATCCCCCTTTATTTCACACACGACAATCCTAAATTTGGTTGTGCGAAAGCATTAATGGTCGTGGAGGATAAAACTAAATTCAAGGCAAAATGCCTAAAACAAGGAGAAACTCATGGTAACTATGAGAGATTTATTAGAGTGTGGCGTACATTTTGGTCACCAAACACGCCGCTGGAATCCAAAGATGAAAAAATTTATCTTTGGTGAGAGAAAAGGTATCTATATTATAGATCTACAAAAGACTATCCGCTATTTCCGCTACACTTACAACATCGTTCGTGATGCAGCTGCTGAAGGCAAGTCAGTGCTATTTGTTGGTACTAAAAAACAAGCTATCGACGCTATAAAAGAGTACGCTGAAAAATGCGGCATGCCTTATGTAAATCACCGCTGGTTAGGTGGTATGATGACAAACTTCGGTACTATCCGCCAGTCTATCCGCAAACTAGAAGTTATCGAGACTATGGAAGAAGATGGTTCGATAAATTTGCTAACTAAAAAAGAGGCTTTGATGCTTCGCCGCAAAAAAGAGAAGCTTATCGCAACTCTTGGCGGTATCCGCAATATGAAAAGCCTACCTGATATGATATTTGTTGTTGATACAGTTAAAGAAAAGATCGCTGTTCAAGAGGCAAACCGTCTAAAGATCCCAGTTGTAGCACCGATCGATACGAACTGCGATCCTGACGTTGTTGACTATCCGATCCCAGGAAACGACGACGCGATCCGCTCTGTTCAGCTTTTCTGCCAAGAGATGGCTGAGGCTATCAACGAAGGCAAATCACTTCTTGAGCAAGATGGTGGCGAGCAAGCTGCTGGCGAAGAAGTAAGCCAAGATGAGAAAGACGCAGTTGTAGCTGAGGCTATGAGCGAAGAAGACTTTGGCGAGGACGAAGAATAATGGAAATAACTGCACAAATGGTAAAAGAGCTCCGCGAATCAACTGGAGCTGGCATGATGGACTGCAAAAAGGCACTTGGCGAAGCAAATGGCGACATGGAAAAAGCTGTTGACATCCTTCGTGAAAAAGGCCTAGGCCAAGCTGCTAAAAAGGCTGACCGCCTTGCAAGCGAGGGCTTAGTAAGTGTTGAAGTCTGCTCAAAATGCAAAAAAGCAACTATTAGCGAGATTAACTCTGAGACTGACTTCGTTGCTAGAAATCCACAGTTTCAAGCGCTTGCAAAAGACGCAACAGCTCACATTCAATCAAGTGGCATAGCGACAGTTGAAGAGCTAAACGCGAGCACATTAAATGGTGTTAAATTTGAAGATTATTTCAAAACTCAGATCGCAACTATAGGTGAGAACCTTGTGGTTCGCCGCTTTGAGACTATTAGCGCTGATGATAAGGGTGTGGTAAATGGCTACGTTCACTCAAATGGCCGTGTTGGCGTACTTATCGGTGCAGCTTGCGAAAGTGCTGAAGTTGCAAACAAGGCAGCAGAATTTATAAGAAATTTATGTATGCACGCAGCTGCTATGAAGCCAAGCGTTATAAGCTATAAAGATCTTGATAAAGAGTTCGTTGAGAAAGAATTTATCGCACTTCGCGCTGAGCTTGAAAAAGACAATGAAGAGCTAAAACGCCTAGGCAAGCCACTTCACCACATCCCTGAGTATGCTAGTCGCTGCCAGATAGGCGAGGCTGAGCTTGTAAAAGCTACAAAAGCGATCGAAGAAGAGCTAAAAGCTGAGGGCAAGCCTGAGAAAATTTGGGATAAGATCATTCCTGGCAAGATCGAGAGATTTTACGCTGATAACACAGTGCTTGACCAACGCCTTACACTTTTAGGCCAGTTTTATGTAATGGACGATAAAAAGACTATAGAACAAGTTATCGAAGAGAAAAGCAAAGAGCTTGGTGGCAAGATCGAGATCGTAAAATACGTTCGTTTTGAACTTGGCGAAGGCTTAGAAAAGAAAGTAGATGACTTTGCTGCAGAAGTTGCTGCTCAAATAGGCTAATGGAAATTTTAAGAGCGTCTAATCTAGGCTTTGCGTATGATTATACGCTCTTTAATAATATAAATTTAACTCTCAATCAAAAACAAAGCATTGCGATAACTGGCGTTAGCGGTTGTGGAAAATCAACACTTTTACATATACTTTCAACGCTTTTGAAACCAAATTTTGGCGAGGTCATCTATCAAGATAAATCTATCTATGAGCTTTCTCAAAACGAGCTTTTGGCCATTAGAAGGCTTCATTTTGGCATTATTTTCCAGTCGCATTATCTTTTTAAAGGATTTAGTGCTTATGAAAATATTGAGCTTGCTAGTATTTTATCTGGTGAAAAGATAGAAAAAAATGATCTTGCATCGCTTAAAATTTTAAATGTGATAAATCAAAAAGTTGGTGAGCTAAGTGGCGGTCAGCAGCAGCGCGTGAGCATTGCTAGAGTACTTACCAAGAAGCCAAAGATCATCTTTGCAGACGAGCCAACTGGTAACCTTGACAAGCAAACAGCAAATGAAGTGATGCAAGTTTTATTTGACTATGTAAATGAAAATAGCGCTGCCCTTGTGCTAGTTACTCATGACAACGATCTAGCAGCTAAATGCGACAACTCATACAAGCTTGAGAACAAAGAGCTTGTGCAAATTTCTTAAAATTTAAAAACTAAAATTTATTATTTTATCTTTAATATTTTTATAAATTTTTCCAATTTAGATTTATCTATATCTTTATAATAAAAATTTGTATTAAAAAGCTTTACGTAATAGGTAAAATTAGGCAAGCTTAAATTACTTGCCTGATTAATAAGAAAGTTTAGACTTATCCCGTCAAAAACTACCAATAGGTTTTGTGTTATTCTTATCGGCCTTTTGTTTTAAAAATTCCTCTTCTTCTTTTGTAGGGTTATAATCGTCTTTCAAAATTTTTTCTTAGTATCAATCTTTTGCTCAAGCATCTTATTTTCATAAATTTTTATATATTGGCTTCCAGTATTCAAGGTAATTTCTAAAGCCAGCGCTATATCCTGCATTATAGTGGTAGCTTACACATTTTAGCTCTTTATCACTGCCAAGAAGTTTTTTATAGTGGGCATACATCTTTTGAGCTTGTGCTGATATTTTATTGCTATCTATCACATTTGTATGACAGCTAGTGCAGCCATTATCACCTATCTCTTTAAATTTACTAGTATCATCACCTTAATTTTGATGGAAATCAATACAATCAAAGCTTAGATACTCGTGATGAGACTTTAGCTTATGTTTGGCTCTTAGCTCGTTGGAGACTACTATTTTTGTTACGTTTAGATCGTTATTTGTATGTCAGTACTAATCTATTAAGATAAATTAATATAAAAAGTGTGTCAGTGACTACCAATGTGTTATTCTAAAAGAATTTATAAGCGAATAGTCGGACTTTATAATTAGAGAAATTTTTACACTTTATGATGAGCCAGCAGGACTTTAAATTTCCTCTTTGATTTTTTTGTAAAGCTCTAAAATCTCATCTTTTTTAATAATAAAGCTATTTTTATTTGCTATTAGATAAGCTGAGCTTTGCATGATATCACCAGCGATCTTTAACCCATTTTGCTTCATGGTTGAGCCAGTCTCGACTACATCAACTATTGCATCGCTTAGCCCAACTAATGGTGCAAGTTCGATCGAGCCATAAAGCTTGATGATCTTTACAGCTACGGCTTGTTTTGTAAAATAATTTCTTGTTATATTTGGCATTTTTGTGGCTATTTTTAGCTCTGGCTGGTTTAGGTCTAGCTCGGAGTCGTTTTTTATGCCAATACAAACTTTGCATTGTCCGATTTTTAAATCCAGTAGCCTTACAACATTTGGCTTGTGCTCTTCAAGTACATCAAGTCCCACAACACCAATATCAGCTGCACCTTCTGTGACATAAGTTGGGATATCTTGGTTGCGAACCATTAAAAATCTAAAATTTCCTTCTTCAAGGATTAGTTTTCTATCTTCAAATAAAAAACTTGAACCAAAAATTTTTCTAAAAATTTCTAGTGTTGCCTCGGCTATTCTTCCCTTTGGTAGTGCTACTGTTATCATATTATCATATCTTTCTTTTCAGTTATTAGCTTTTGCATGGCACGAAAAACAAGCATCTTGTCGCAAATAGCATTTTTAAAAAATTTTGACAAAAAGTCGCCATCTCCACCAGTAAAATAGACTTTTTTGTCACCGGCTAGCTTATCTAGTAGAGTTATTATCGGTTTAATAATGCCATAACTCACAGCATCGGTTGTTTTTTGTGGTAGTGCATCTATGTCAATTTGTGAATTTATAGTGATATCAAGTCGTGGCGAGATACTTTTGTAGGCATTTAGCATACTTGAAATACCTGGCAAGATATATCCTCCAAGATGGATAGAATTTGCCATAATATCAACTGTTATGGCGCTTCCAGCATCAACGATTATGCCATTATTTATAGAGTAACATGCTGCGATTCTATCTACACCTAGACCCTGATATATCGTATCTATGGTAAAAAATGGTTCTAGATCCACAAACATCTTATTGTCTTTTAAAATATTTAAAATTTCATCATTTACGGATATAAAATATACTTTTTTTTCTGGCTTATAGCTTTTAAACTCAGAAATTTTCATACGTGAGATTTTGCCATCTTCTAAAAATGTAGCGTTAGTATTGCCTATATTACACAAAATCATAACATCGCCAATTATTATCTTGTAGTTCTTTTAAGGCTTTAGAACAAATTTCTGAGCTATAAAATATAGTTTTTTTTCTTAGGCTTGTTTGGAATTTCATCTCTATTTTTTTAGAAATTTCTTCAAGCTCCAAAGCCTCTTTGCGTAGCAATCTACTTTTTGCTGTTCTTAAAAAGACAAGATTGTAAAAGCTCTTATTGTCCACTCCCCAAAAGATATCAAGCGTCTTTTTTGTGCTAAATTCACTTGTATTAAGTACTTTGATATCTTTTAAAAGGATTTTTCTGGCTTCAAAAAGCTCCCAAATTTTTTGGTTCATTGTCCTAAATTAACAAGCTCATTATCATAATAAAAGGCGTCATTGCCCATAAAACTTTTGTCTTTTATCTCATCGCTAAACTCATAAATTTCAGCCCCGCTTAGGTCTAAATTTGTTTTTATAACGTAGCCTGTTTTTTCGATTATGTAAAGCTTATTATTGATAATAGTAGCTGCTGAGAAGATGGCAAATTTGAAATTTACTTTATTTTGCTCTTTTAACATAAGATTTGTTCTTACGATCGTACCATCTTTTTTAAATATATAAATTTCATCGTTATTAACTAATACATCTTTGATTTCGCCATCATAATAAACTGTTTGGTTTGGATTTATAACGATTAGTTTTTTCGCTGTTGCTGCAATTAGATTATCGCCCTCAACGCCTAAGAATATGATGTTATTAAAGAAATTTTCAGAGCTTACGACCACGTCACGTAAAATTCTACCAGTCTCTTTTTGTACTATATAAATTTTGCCATCTAATGCCGGATAAACGATAAGCGAGCTCATAAAAAATGGTGCTACGACCCTTGAATCAACTGCTGCTATATTAGACGAGCTATATTCCATTATTGTTGTTGCGGTATTTATGTCTATTAGATAGATGTGGTTTGCCGCGCTGATAGCTGCTAATAAGTTTTGATCAAGAGAGGCAGCAACAATTGCTGTTGGAAATTTATTGCTATAAACGCTGCGTCCGTTAGGATCTGTCACATTTAGATCGCCATTTATACTAGCTGAGATGATAAAGCCGTTGTTTTCATTTAAAAAATTAAAATTTTCAGGCAACTTGATGTTTGTATTTAGACCATTTTTGGTGATAATATTGCCGTTATCAAGAGTGGCACCATTTGCATTTGCTGATTTGATATAAGATGGCATATCTTTTGACAAAGAAATTTTACCAGAGGTTTGAGCTGGCTCGAAATATTGTCTTTTTGTGCCACATCCGCTTAAAACTAAAGCCAAGGCAAAAGCCAAGAAAAGAGTAATTTTTTTCATTATTTTATTCCCTGATAGTGTTTTAAATTTTTAACTAAAGTTTGAAGTTGAGAGTCGAGTGAAATTTTATTAAACTCATCATTTGCTTCTTTGATTTTGTTTTGTTTTAAAAGCTCAAAACCTTTTAAGAGCGTGCTATATTCGCTTAAAATTTGAGTGTTTGCATTACCATTTTGTGAAAGAATAATATCTTTTACTATAGGATTTACTTTTAAATTTGCAAGCTCACTAATGTCATCTGTCTCATTTTTATCAAGCTTTTGCTGAAGTGAAAAAAGCGCATATAAATTTGGTTCTTTTTCTTTTAAAATGCTTAAGGCATTTGCATCGCTTGGATTTAAAATGAGCTTTGAGTAAGCCAAATTTGCATCTTCAATTCTATTGTCATTTATTATTTTGTTCGAATAAAATCCAATAATTGCAATTACAGCAACAATAATGGCAATTATCATAAATTTTTTATACTTTCTAAAGAAACGCTCACCTTTGATCATGCTTTCTAAAAACTGTTCTTGAGCACCAATCTCTTGTTTTATCTGTGTTAGATCTTCTTTTATAGCCAACGCTTTTCCTTTATTTTTAAAAAATTTTAATTCGCAGATTTTAACATAATTAAATTAAAACTATCCCAAAATTAAAGCTTGAATGTGATATAATGGCTCAAAATTAATTAATAAGGTTACTTATATAATGCAAATAGATGATACTCTTTTAAATAAATTAGAAAAACTTTCTGCCTTACAAATCAGTGATGAAAAAAGAGAAGAAGTAAAAAAACAACTAAGCGAGATTGTATCTTTTGTTGATATTTTAAATGAACTTGATCTAAGCAGCGATGAAGCTGTAGTTAGCTCTATAAAAGGTGGCACGCCTTTAAGAGAAGATGAGCCAAGACCAAGCGATGTGATTGATACGATCTTGAAATACGCTCCTTCACGTGAAGGGCATTTTTTTGCTGTACCAAAAATAATAGAATAATGGTAAAAATATGGATCTAATCGA
Organism: Campylobacter concisus; assembly: GCF_003048575.1. Classification (NCBI taxonomy): domain Bacteria; kingdom Pseudomonadati; phylum Campylobacterota; class Epsilonproteobacteria; order Campylobacterales; family Campylobacteraceae; genus Campylobacter; species Campylobacter concisus. Next base: position 48,376 of record NZ_PIRZ01000003.1, read on the forward strand.
ACAGCTTCAGGCGAAGAATTTAAGTGTAAAAATACCAGAAGATAATAGCCTTAATAATCTTACTGGCGATATAAAAACACTTTTAAAAACTGTTGTAAGTGATAAGGCAAGCGATCTTCACCTTGTTTCAAGATCTGAGCCGCAAATAAGAGTAGACGGTGCTTTAAAGCCCATTGATTTTGGCGTATTAAGTGGCAAGGATATAGAGAATTTATGTTTTGCTTTGATTACTGATGAACAAAAAAGTGAACTTGAGAATAATAAAGAGCTTGACTTTGCGATCGAGCTTCCAGATATTGGTCGCTTTCGTGGTAACTATTACTATACCATGAATGGTGATTTAGCTGCTGCTTTTCGTATAATCCCAATCAATATCCCATCTCTTGATGAGTTAAATGCCCCACAAATTTTTAAACACATTATTAAGCGTGAAAAAGGTCTTATTTTGGTTACCGGACCAACAGGAAGTGGTAAATCAACAACTCTTGCAGCTATGCTTAATGAAATAAATTTAAATTATAGAAAGCATATTATTACAATTGAGGATCCAGTCGAGTTTGTGCATAACAATAAAAAAGCTCTATTTTCTCATAGAAATATCGGCACTGACGCAACTTCTTACTCAAGGGCTCTAAAATCTGCGGTTCGCGAAGATCCAGATATCATACTTGTGGGCGAGATGAGAGATAGAGAAACGATTTCAACGGCTATTACGGCGGCTGAGACTGGACACTTGGTCTTTGGTACGCTTCACACAAATTCAGCCATACAAACGATAAATAGGATTGTCGATAGCTTTGATGGAAGTGAGCAGCTTCAAGTAAGAAATATGCTTAGCGTTTCGCTAACTGCTGTCGTTTCACAAAGTCTAATCCCAAAGATAGGCGGTGGAAGGTGCGCTGTGCATGAAATTTTAATAAACAATATGGCTATCTCGAACTTGATACGTGAAAATAAAATACATCAAATTTATTCTCAGATGCAGCTAAATCAACAACAAACTGGTATGAGTACGCAAACTCAGGCTTTGATGAAAGTCCTAAAAGAGGGTAAGATTACAAAAGAAAATGCGCTAGCTTATTCAACTAGTCAGCAAGAACTTCAAAATTTAATAGGAACTGTATAATGGATTTAGTAACGTGGTTTGATATTATTATTATTGCTCTTGTCTTGATGCTTGGCATAAAAGGCATATTAAATGGACTTATAAAAGAAGCTTTCGGGCTTATCGGACTTATCGGTGGCTTAATTATAGCTAGCAGGTTTTCAGATCTATCTGGTGAGTTTATAACTAAAAATATATATAAATTTGAAAATCCTTCATTTTTACAGTTTGTTGCATTTATCTCTCTTTGGCTAGTTTTTTGGTTAGTTTGCTTACTAGTTGGTAAATTTTTATCAAAAATAGTTTCAGTAAGTGGGCTTGGTTTTTTGGATAGACTTGGTGGATTTGTTATGGGAAGTGGAAAAATTTTCTTAACATTTTCGGCAGTAGTTGCTGTAATATCTGGCACTTCGCTAAATAATATAATTGCTCCTTATTTCGCGAACAGTAAAGTCTATCCGGTTTTGATAGAAACTGGCAAGTGGATAACAAATCTTGATGTGAAAAATATCAAAAGTGAGTTAGATGAGATAGTGGCAAGACCAATGGATACAAATAAAACTGATGCATTTATCTCAATGGATGCAAATGCTAGTGTAAATACCGACTCTAATATCACAAAAGGGGAATAAGATGATAGAAAATTTAGAATATGATGCGTTGCTTGAGAAATTCAAAAGAGTGCTTCGCGACAATGGTTTAAAATACACGAAACAGCGTGAAATTTTACTAAAAACGCTATACAACAATGGCGAACACTTTACTCCAGAAAGACTTTATCTTTTTATAAAAGAAACGCACCCTGAGCTAAATATTGGTATCGCAACTGTTTATAGAACACTAAATCTACTTGAAGAATCAGAGATGGTGACATCAATCAGCTTTGGTTCACAAGGCAAAAAATTTGAGCTTGCCACAAAGCCACATCACGACCATATGATATGCAGAAAGTGCGGCCTTATCATAGAATTTGAAGATCCAATGATAGAAAAAAGACAAATCAGTATCGCAAAAGATCATGGCTTTAAACTAACTGGCCATATGATGCAGCTTTATGGAATTTGTGAAAAATGCTCAAAAAATAATATAAAGGGAAAGTAAGGTGATATTTGACAACCAACATGAGATTCAACGACTACAAAGCATAGATGAGCTAAGAAATTTAGGTATTAATCCATATCCGCATTTTCTTAGAAGAGATATGAATATCTCTAAATTTAGACTAAAATTTAACTACATTAATGATACGGAAGAGAAAAAGGCCGAAGGTCAGCTAGTAGGTCTTGCAGGTAGAATAAAACTAATTCGTGATGCTGGAAAAGCGGTTTTTGCAAATATCGAAGATGAAGATGGAAATTTACAAATTTACTTTAGCAATAAAACGCTTGATCCAGAGTGGTTTAAAATTGTTAAAAAATACGTAGAGATAGGCGATATCGTCTATGTCAGAGGTTATGCATTTATAACAAGAACTGGCGAATTTTCCATGCATGTAAGCGAGCTTAGCCTTGCTTCAAAGTCGATAAGCCCACTTCCTGAGAAGTATCATGGACTAGTTGATGTTGAGACAAGATATCGCCAAAGATACCTTGATATGATAATGAACCCTGAAGTTAGAGCTGATTTTAAAAGACGCTCGGTGATTATAAGTACGATTAGAAGATTTTTTGAAGAAAAAGGCTTTTTAGAAGTTGAAACACCGATGCTACACCCAATAGCAGGCGGTGCAAACGCAAAGCCATTTATCACTTTTCACAATGCCCTTGGGGTCGAGAGATATCTAAGGATCGCACCTGAGCTATACCTCAAACGCCTTATAGTAGGTGGCTTTGAGGCTGTTTATGAGATGAATAGAAATTTTAGAAATGAAGGAATGGATCTTACTCATAATCCTGAGTTTACAAGTATAGAGTTTTACTGGGCATACCATAACTATCACGATTTAATGGGCATTACAGAGGATCTTTTTAATGTCATTTTAGACAAGCTAGATATGGAAAAAGTTGTAAATTTTGACGGCATGGAGATTGATTTTAGTAAGCCATTTAAGCGAATAAGCTACAAAAAAGCTCTCGTTGAGATCGGTGGACTAGATGAGAATGTCATAAATGACAAAGATAAAATTTTAGCAAAACTAAGAGCTGATGGCCTTGAAGCAAATGAGAAGCTTGATCTTGGTCACTTGCAAGCCGAACTATTTGATAACTATGTAGAGAGCAAGCTCATCCACCCAACCTTTGTTATCGATTATCCGATTTCGATCAGTCCACTTTCAAGAAGAAGTGACGCAAACCCTGATGTGGCAGAGAGATTTGAGCTATTTATCGCTGGTCGTGAGCTAGCAAATGGCTTTAATGAGCTAAACGATCCAATCGATCAATACAACCGCTTTAAAGCTCAAATCGATGTTAAAAATGCAGGCGATGATGAGGCACATGAGATGGATGAAGATTATGTAAAAGCCCTAGGCTATGGTATGCCGCCAGTTGCAGGTGAGGGTATAGGCATCGACAGACTTGTCATGCTTTTAACAGATAAAAAATCAATACGCGACGTTGTACTCTTCCCAGCGATGAGGCCACTAAAAACTGAGACAAAGGAGAACGAAAAATGAGTTTGCAAAGCTATGATAAAGACATTTATGATCTAGTAAATTTGGAGCTAAAACGCCAATGCGATCACCTTGAAATGATCGCTAGCGAGAATTTTACATATCCAGAAGTTATGGAAGTAATGGGCTCAATCCTAACAAACAAATACGCTGAAGGCTATCCTGGCAAGAGATATTATGGTGGCTGCGAATTTGTCGATGAGATCGAGCAAATAGCGATCGATAGATGTAAAGAGCTTTTTGGATGTGAATTTGCAAACGTTCAACCAAACTCAGGCTCTCAGGCGAACCAAGGTGTTTACGGTGCTTTACTTAATCCAGGTGATAAAATTTTAGGCATGGATCTAAGCCATGGTGGACACTTGACACACGGCGCAAAGGTCAGCAGCTCTGGCAAGATGTATGAGAGCTTTTTCTATGGCGTCGAGCTTGATGGCCGCATAAACTACGATAGAGTCATGGATATTGCAAAGATAGTAAAACCAAAAATGATCGTTTGTGGCGCAAGCGCATACACAAGAGAGATCGAGTTTAAAAAATTTCGTGAGATAGCTGACGCTGTTGGGGCGATACTTTTTGCAGATGTTGCTCACATTGCTGGTCTTGTTGTTGCTGGTGAGCATCAAAGTCCTTTTCCATACTGCGACGTTGTAAGTTCAACTACGCACAAAACATTAAGAGGCCCAAGAGGCGGTATCATTATGACAAATAACGAAGAGTATGCTAAGAAGATAAATGCTTCTATTTTTCCAGGCATTCAGGGCGGACCACTAGTTCATGTCATCGCAGCAAAGGCAGTTGGCTTTAAGCACAACCTTAGCCCTGAGTGGAAAATTTATGCTAAACAAGTAAAAGCAAATGCTAAAAAATTAGGTGAAGTATTAATAAAAAGAGGCTTTGACCTAGTAAGCGGTGGCACTGATAACCACCTAATTTTAATGAGCTTTTTAAATAGGGATTTTAGCGGTAAAGACGCAGATATCGCTCTTGGAAATGCTGGAATAACGGTAAATAAAAATACGGTTCCAGGTGAGACAAGAAGCCCATTTATCACAAGTGGTATACGTGTTGGTAGTCCTGCGCTTACGGCTCGTGGCATGAAAGAAGCTGAGTTTGAACTAATAGCAAACAAAATAGCTGACGTGCTAAGCGATATAAACAACACATCTTTACAAGAGAAGACAAAAGCTGAGCTAGTTGAACTTGCTCATAAATTTATAATCTATGATAAAGCGACATTTTGATGCAAAGTATTGATACGGCACTTATAAAGATTATTACAACTCACTACTATATCAAGCGTGATACGATCATTAATAAAATAGAATACAGAGGTAAAATTTTCTTTGATAAATTTGAAAAGATAAATGAGCCACTGACCTATAATATTATGAAAGAGCATGAAGAGGGCAAAGCTGTTATCGCACACTCTTTAATAAATGCAAATGATAAAGTTGAAAATATAGTCTTTGACTATAACGGCAGAACCCCAGATAGATTTTGGCATAAAGCACAGCTTCTTCTAAGAGAAGAGGGCTTTATAAATTTTACAGCCTACGAGAGTAAGACGCCAGGACATCTGCATCTTTATGTGCATAAAGGTCACACTACGCTAAATGAGGCTTGCCAGCTAGCAAATATGCTCAACGCAAAGCTTTCGCAGAAGTTGCCTAAAGAGTGGAGGATGTTTCCAAATATCGATATGCCAAAAGAATTTAACATACTAACTTTACCTTATAAACTCTATCAAAAAGAGCGTGGGGCAAGTTGGTCAAAATATATGTAATTAAGGATAAAAAGTGGAAAACGATGAGTTAAAAGATATTCTTTTAGAAAGAGACGATGACGCAAGAGGATTGAAACTAAAAAAACTTCTGATATTTATAGCAGCTCTTATTATACTTTTTTTGATTATTGTAGTTGCTATGAAGCTAGTAAATTCAAGCGATCCTTCACAAGCGCAAAATGAAGCTGATTCAAGACTAGTACTTCCTCCAGTACCAGCCGAGCAGCCAGTAGATAGACAAGCTCCGATAGCTGATACAAATTCAGACAATAAAAAAGGCGATACACAGCTCTTTGAGCAAGTACCGATCGTGCCTGAAAATAAGCAACAAGATGAATTTGAAGATATGATCAAAAAGCTAAAAGATAAAGAAAACAATAAGCCTATTTCTAAAACTGAAGAGCCAAAAGAGATAGTTAAGCCTATCGAAAAGCCTGCAGAAATACCAGCAAAAAAAGCTGAGACAAAGGTGGATACTCCAGTTAAAAAAGTCGAAAAAGTAGCAACTACTGATAAAAAGAGTGAGGTAAAACCAGCCAAAACTGAAAATAAAGTAGATAAAAAGATTGAAAAAAAGGCTGAAACCAAAATAGAAAAAACGGATAAAAAAGCTGAAGTAGCTAAAACCGAACCTGCTACAAAAGGCTCTTATGTTCAAGTATTTGTGACTAGTAAATTTAATCCAAATGCTGAATATATGAAAAAGATCGCTGCTAAGGGATATAGCTACAAGACTATAAAAGTTGGCGAGTTGACTAAAATTTTAGTTGGTCCATTTGATGAAAAAACGCTTCAAAAAGCAGTAGGCGATATTAGAAAAGATATCAATAAAGACGCTTTTATCTTTAGAGCAAAATGAAAACATTCGCAGTCTTTGGAGATCCAATAGCTCACTCGGTATCTCCGAGGCTGCACAATAAAACCATTGCAGACCTGGGCTTAAAAGCACTTTATACAAGAGTCTTGCTAAAAGATGGCAGCGAATTAATCAATAAATTTAAATCCTTAAAATTAAACGGTGCAAATGTAACACTTCCACATAAAGAGTGGGCTTTAAATTTAGCCGATGAAGCTTCAGATATAGCTCGCAAAATAGGCTCTGCAAATACTCTTGTGCTTAAAAATGACAAAATTTATGCTCACAATACAGATGCGCCTGGGTTTTTAAAGGCAATAAAAAATTTTAAAGATGTAAAAAAAGCTATTGTTCTTGGAGCTGGCGGTACTGCAAATGCCATAACTTATGCATTAAAAGAACAAGGCGTTGATGTTTGCATACTAAATAGAAGCAAAGATAGGCTTGAGAAATTTAAAGATGAGTACAAATGCTTTAGTTGGGATAACTACGAAGAGCAAAAATTTGATCTAGTTATTAACTCGACCTCTGCTGGTTTAAAGGATGATTTTTTACCGGCACCTAAAGAAATTTTAAAAAGCATTTTTAAGGATGCTAAATTTGCATTTGATGTGATTTATGGCAAGCAAACACCATTTTTAGAAATGGCCAAGCAAAGCAGCCTTGGTGTAAAAGATGGCACCGATATGCTTTTATATCAAGCGGTCTTAGCACTAAATTTATTTTTTAACAATACACTCGATGAGTCAAAGATCGAGCGCTCAATGAGAGAAATTTTCTATCTAGAATAGCCACCAGTATTTATTTTTATAAAAATTTATAGCTTATAGAAACATTTTGATTAAAATTTTTATTGAAAGTAACTGGAGCAAATATAAAAAGCAGGGAAGATCCCTGCTAAATTTTACTATTCGTTTGTCTTGATATAAGCGTAGTCTGAAATTTTAGTCCATTCTCTTGCTTTTTTAAGGAAAGCTCTTTGAGACTCAACGATCTCTTTAAATAACGGATCTTTAGCACTCTCTTCATCAAGTAATTCATTTGTGGCTTTTTTAAGAGCTGCGATTACTTCTGGTGGGAAAGACTTTACTTGGATGTCTGGATACTCGCTCTTCATTTTATCCCAGTACTCGACGTTTGAATAAAATACTTTTGTATTTGCATCTCTTGCTACTTCTGCTGCAGCTGCTTCAAAGATCGCTTTTAGGTCATCTGGAAGTTTTTCGTATGATTTTTTATTAAAGAAAAATTGAGTTTCACCGTTTGGCTCTTGCCAGCCTGTGTAGTAGTATTTTGCCACTTTGTGAAAACCAAGTGCCATGTCATAAGCTGGGCTTACCCATTCGACTGAGTCGATCGTTCCCATCTCAAGGGCCATGTAAAGCTCACCAGTTGGGATAGTATTGATGTTAGCGCCAAGTTTAGCGTAAATTTCACCACCAAAGCCCGGAATTCTTATCTTTAAGCCTTTGATATCATCTAATGATTTGATCTCTTTTTTAAACCAGCCACCCATTTGCATGCCGGTATTTCCAGCTCTAAAAATTTTGATATTGTATGGATCGTAAACTTTTGCCTCAAGTTCCTTACCACCGCCAAATTCATACCAAGCTGTTTGCTCATCAGTATTCATCATAAATGGAGTTGCTGTAAAAAATATAGTTTTAGCATCTTTGCCTTTATAATAATAGCTACTTGTGTAGGTAATGTCGTATTGACCGCTTTTAGCAAAATCAAGCATCGCAAAAGGCGATTTATGCTTTGATGGATAATCAATCCTTAGCTCAAGTCTACCATTACTCATCTTTTCAACTTTATCCTTTAGCTCTTTTGGTACATCACCAAGCACTGGCATAGTGCTCTCCCATGAGCTAGCAAGCTTTAGCTTATAAACTTTATCATCTCCCATAGCAACGCAAGCAACAGCTGCTAAACCAAGAGACGCTAATAAAAATTTATTCATATCTTCTCCTTTGAAATTTTGACTATTATACAAAAAATTACATTATTAAAATGTGTTATAATCGCAAAAATCAAATTTATGGGGCATAAAATGATAAAAAAGACGAAAATCGTAGCTACTTTGGGGCCAGCAAGTGATAATGAAGAGACAATGGAGGCGATGGTAAAAGCAGGTGTTAATGTCTTTCGTTTAAATTTTAGCCATGGGACACACGAATACCATAAATCAAACATTGACAAGATAAGAAATATCGAAAAAAAGCTAAATAAAAGAATAGGAATTTTACAAGATATCTGCGGCCCAAAGATCAGAGTTGGCAAGCTTAGTGAGCCATTTTATCTAAAGGCTGGTGATGAACTTAGTATCCATGCTGATGAGATTATCGGTGAAAAAGTGGAAAAAGGAATTTATAAAGTAAGCCTAAATCAGCCTCAAATTTTGCCTATGCTAAAGGTTGGCGAGTATGTCTACCTTTATGATGGCTCGATCAGAGCAAGAGTCACAGGTGAGGGCAAAGAGGTGGTAAAAACTATCATTGAAAATGATGGAATTTTAAACTCAAATAAAGGCGTAAATTTCCCAAATACAGCTCTTGGCATCGAGATCATCACACCAAAAGATAAAGAAGATATGAAATTTGGCGCAAAGCATGGCGTAAATTTTGTCGCCATTAGCTTCGTGCAAGATGCAAATGACGTAATAAAGGCAAAAAATATCTTAAAAGAATTTGGCTCAAGAGCTGCCGTTTTATCTAAGATCGAGAAATTTGACGCAGTTGAAAATATAGACGACATCATCGCAAAGAGTGATGGTATCATGGTAGCTCGTGGTGATCTTGGGATAGAAGTGCCATTTTATAAGGTTCCAACTATCCAAAAGCTCATCATCAAAAAGGCAAATGCAGCAAGCAAGCCAGTCATCACAGCAACTCAAATGATGCTAAGCATGGCGGAGCATGAAACTGCCACAAGAGCGGAGATCAGTGACGTGGCAAATGCCGTGCTAGACGGTACTGATGCTGTTATGCTAAGCGAGGAGAGTGCGATCGGTAAAAACCCAGTCGCGGTCGTGGAGGCGATGAGTAAAACGATCATCCAAACTCAAAGCATCTATCCATATAATAAATTTGATGAGTTTGACTTTTTTGACGAGACTGATATGGTGGCAAGTAGTGCCGCATCTCTTGCTGTTCGCATAAAGGCAGATGCTTTAATCTCAATCACTGGCTCAGGAAAATCGGCTATAAAATTAGCTAGAAATCGCACAAATATCGACATCATCGCAGTAGCTCACGATGAGCAAACAGCACACATGCTTACTCTTGCTTGGGGTGTTACACCAGCGCTTGTACTAGAAAAAACAAAGCTTAGCTCACTTTTAGCAAATGTCATGAAAAAGGCGTATGAAGAGGGATATGTCGAACACGACAAGACCTATCTTGTCACCGCCGGTCACCCTACGGGCGTTGAGGGTAGCACAAACCTTATACGTATCATCAGACGCGATCAGCTTGATTATTATTTGGAGCTTGCAACTGAGTAAATTTATACTCTCTTGCAAATTTTAAAATTTTGCTTGCTCGTAAGAATTGACTGCTAAGATTCGTTCTTGCTTTTTGCTTGGCTTAAATTTTAGAGCTGAAATTACTCGCTCATGAAATTTTAAAATTTGTGTGAAATTTACTTGTAAAAATAAGGTGCAAAAGTCTGTTTTAGAGAATTTGTGACGCTAAATTTCACGTCACAAATCAATTTTATTTTTTCTTTTTCTTCTTTGGCTCATCGCCTTTAAACCAGCTTTTTATCTTATCAAAGACGCTTTCATCGGTATTTGATTTGCCTGATTCTATGCCAAAGCTAGCTTGAAGCTTATTTAAAAGCTCTTTTTGCTCATCGCTTAGTTTTTCAGGCGTTTGAATAGAAATTTGCGCTACAAGCCTACCTTTTTTGCGCGAATTTACGCTTTTGATACCTTCGTTTTCAAAGATAAATTGCTGCTTATCCTTTGCTCCAACAGGTAGTTTTAGCTCAGTTTCTCCTCGAAGCGTTGGAATTTTTATGCTTTCGCCAAGTATAGCTTGCGTGAAAAAGACAGGAATTTCTAGATAAACATCGTCATTGTGACGAATGAAATGCTTATCTTCTTTTACGTTTATGCTTACATAAAGATCGCCTTGAACGCCGTTTGTGCCGATATTGCCTTTACCAGCTACTCTCATTCTCATGCCGCTATCAACGCCTTCAGGGATGGTAATCTTTACAGTTTGTTGCTGGATTTTATAAGCTTTCGCGTTACAATCGGGGCATGGTTCGCTTATTACTTCACCGCTTCCGTGACAATATGGACACTCTTGGACGATATTCATAAAGCCATTTCCGCGTGTTATCCTGCCACTTCCGCCACAGTGCTGGCAAGTCTTGCTCTTGCCATCTTTACTGCCGGTTGCATTGCATGTTGGGCAAGGCACTTTTTGATCAAATTTTATCTCTTTTTCACAACCAAAAATAGCTTCGTTAAACTCCAAATTTATAGGAATTTCAAGATCGGCTGAGTATTTTTCAGAGTATCTTCTTCTCTGCCTAGAACTACTTGCAAAACCGCCACCAAAAAATGAGTCAAAAATATCTGAAAGATCAAAATCGGCACTAAACCCGCCGCCGCTACCAAATCGACCCTCAAGGCCTTCTTTGCCATATCTGTCGTAGATAGAGCGTTTTTGCTCGTCGCTTAAAACTTGATAAGCTTCATTTATCTGTTTAAATTTTAGTTCAGCCTCTTTGTCGCCAGAATTTCTATCTGGATGATATTTTAAAGCGAGCCTTCTAAAGGCTTTTTTGATCTCATCTCCGCTTGCATTTCTTGAAATTTCAAGGATTTCGTAATAGTCAAATTCCACATTTTTCCTTGTTAATTAAGCTTATTTTAAATATGGGATTTTACCCAAAAAAGTTTAAATTTAAAAAAGAATTTACATTTTTGCCGTATAATCTCTACTATTTTTAATAAAAAGGATAATTCATGGTTAATGTTTTAATGATAGAAGACGATCCAGAATTTGCACAAATTTTATCTGAATATCTTGATAGTTTTAATATAAAAGTTACGAATTTTGAAGACCCTTATTTAGGACTTAGCGCTGGGATAAAAAACTATGACCTGCTAATACTTGACCTTACTTTACCGGGCATTGATGGGCTTGAGGTTTGTAAAGAAATTCGCCAAAAATACGACATTCCTATCATCATAAGTTCAGCTAGAAGCGATATTAGCGACAAGGTTGTTGGACTTCAGCTTGGTGCTGATGATTATTTGCCAAAACCATACGATCCAAAAGAGATGTATGCTCGTATCACAAGTCTTATAAGAAGATATAAAAAGACAAATGAAGTACAAGAAGAGGTTGTCGATAGTGCATTTAGGATCGATGATAAACGTCACGAAATTTACTTTAACAATGAGCCGTTAGCTCTTACTCCAGCTGAGTATGAAATTTTAACTTATCTCATTAAGCAACACAGCTTTTCAGTATCACGCGAACAGCTAGTTTATAACTGTAAAAGCCTAAAGGATAAAGATTCAAAGAGCTTAGATGTTATTATCGGACGCCTTAGATCAAAAATCGGTGATAGCTCAAAAGCCCCAAAACATATATTTTCAGTAAGAGGCATAGGATATAAGCTTATCGGATGAAATATTCCATAACTACGAAGATAACTATTATCTTTGCCATAGCTTTCTCGCTGATGTGCTTGCTCTTTGTAACTTTTGCAAACATTCAGCAAGAGAGCGCTTTAGAAAAGCTAAAGGATAGACAAATAAGTGCGATGAACTACCTTGTCGCACTCTATGAACGCGGAAATCCTCCAAGAGATTTAGAGCATTATTTTAAAAATTTTTACTTAGAGTATGTTGGAAATAAAAATTTAGCCACTTCAATAGCTACAAACGGGACTGTTGTTTTTACACAGCACACGCCTCTTGGAGTGGTACAATCGGTTAATTACAAAGGCGATTTGTATTTGCTTATTAAAAATCCGTCTTTTCAGCTACTTCTTGAAAGTAATGACGCAAGACACGTAAATGATCCGCTTTGGGTTGCTTTTTTGATAGTTTCAGCCCTTCTCATCTCACTTTATGTTTCTGTTCTTAGAAGTCTTTCGCCGCTTAGAAGGCTTAGTAAAGACATCAGAAAATTTGCCAGTGGAAATATGGAAATGGCGATGACGGCTAGGCTAAATGAAAATGAGCAAGATGAGATCGGTCAGGTCGCAGTGGAGTTTGATAACGCCGTTTGTAAGATAAGAGAACTCATCCGTTCAAGGCAGCTATTTTTGCGTGCGATTATGCACGAGCTAAAGACTCCTATTGGCAAGGGGAGGATCGTCTCTGAGATGGTCGCAAACGAGACTCAAAAGATGAGACTTATCAATGTATTTGAGCGACTTGAGATGCTGATAAATGAATTTAGTAAAGTTGAACAGCTCCTTTCTAAAAGCTACGCACTAAACTACCAAGAGTGCCATTTTTCGCTTATATTAGAGCAAGTGCAAGATATGCTTATGCTTGATAAATTTGAAGAGCGAGTGAGCTGTGATATCAGGGACGATGTCATATTAAGAGTGGATTTTCAGCTTTTTAGTTTAGCGATTAAAAATTTGATAGACAATGCCCTAAAATACGCAGAGGATAAAAAGGCTATTTTGATCTGCGATAGCGAATTTATTGCGGTTAAAAATTTAGGCAAAAAGCTAAATCATCCGATTGATTACTACAAACAAGCTTTTGTGCGTGGCGATAAAGTGAGCGTAGGGAGTGGCATGGGGCTTGGACTTTATATCATCGAGCAAATTTGTCAGATGCAAAAATTTGAGCTTACTTACGACTACGAAGACGGCTATCACGTCTTTAAAATTTTACTTAGATCAAAGGCGAAGCGAGCATGAAAAGAGGCTTAGAAAAATTTAACGAGCTAACTGAGTCTTTTGCAAAGCTCCCTGGTGTTGGTAAAAAATCAGCCGCAAGGTTTGCTTACTTTGTCTGCATGCAAGATAGCTTTGCAGGGCTAAGACTCGCTCAAAATATCGAAGATGCGGTGAGGTTTATTAAACGTTGTGAGCGTTGCGGTGGGCTAAGTGAAAATGAAATTTGTGATATTTGCAGCGACGAGAGCAGGGATAGCGAGGTCATTTTGCTGGTTGAGAGCCCAAAAGATATTCTAGTCTTTGAGCAAAATGGCATCTACAACGGCCTTTACTTCGTACTTGACGAGATAGATGAGGATGCCATAGAGAGACTACGAAGTGCTATCAAGCAAAATGGCTCAAAAGAGGTCGTTTTTGCCTTTACACCAGGGCTAAATTCTGACGCGCTCATGCTTTACGTCGAGGATAAGCTTGGCATGAGTGAAATTTCATTTAGCAAGATCGCCCAGGGCGTGCCAACTGGTGTAAATTTAGAAAACGTCGACATGCTTTCACTTTTAAAAGCCTACGAAAGCCGTACAAAAGCCTAATTAAACTTTCTTTTAGTTATAATTTTGCCTAAATTTATAGAAATTTAGGCAAGGCTCAACCGCTGCTAAATTTAAAGGATATAGGTTGATTTTACTCATAGATAATTACGATAGTTTTGTTTTTAATGTCGAGCAATATGTAAAAGAGCTTACTGATGAAGAGGTCAGATGTGTTAGAAACGACAAGATTACACTTGATGAGATCAAAAAACTAAACCCAAGCAAGATCGTTTTAAGCCCAGGACCAAAGCACCCAAAAGATAGCGGAGTTTGTTTAGAAATTCTAAAAGCCGACCTTGGCGTGCCTGTGCTTGGAATTTGCCTTGGACACCAAGCTATCGGCCTAAGCTACGGCGCAAAGATAAAAAGACTAGATGACCCACTACACGGCAAAACCTCATTTATCGACGTGAAAAACAAAGAGCCGCTCTTTGCTGGGCTACCTGAGCGCTTTGAGGTCATGCGCTACCACTCTCTCTATGTCGATGAGCTCCCAGCTAGCTTAAGCGCTGATGCGGTGAGCGATGATGGCGTAGTTATGGCACTTAGCGTTAAAGATAAGCCGATCTTTGGTATCCAGTTTCACCCTGAGAGCTACTTTACGCAATACGGCAAAAAGATCGTTGAAAATTTTGTAAATTATAAGGCAAAAGATGAGGTTAAAGAGCCAAAAATTCGCTCTCTTAAGCCATATCTTATCAAGCTTCAAGAGAGTATACCGCTTGATGATAGCGACTTTGAGCAAATTTGCGAGATAATAGCCAGTAAAGAGTACGAGATAGTGCAGCTTTCAGCCCTTTTGGTGCTCATTAGCGAAAAGAGCCTCTATCCAAAAAGTCTCGCTGCGCTTGCAAAAAACATCCTAAAATACTCGCAAACCTACCGCGATGATACGCCTATGATCGATCTTTGTGGCACAGGAGGCGATGGCTTTAAGACGATAAATATCTCAACAACTGTGGCATTTATCCTTGCAAGTCTTGGCATAAAGGTCGCAAAACACGGCAACAAGGCAGTTTCAAGCAAGTCTGGCAGCTCTGATGTGCTTGAAATTTTAGGTGTAAAAAGTGAAAAATCACTGGCAAAACAGCGTAAAAATTTAGCTAGTAAAAATTTAGCCTTCTTTCACGCGCCATTTTTCCATCCGCTAGTGGGTGAGGTGAGAGAAGTGCGCCAAAGACTCGGCATAAGGACCGTATTTAATGTGCTTGGACCGCTTTTAAATCCAAATTTAAACCTTACAAACCAGCTAGTTGGCGTCTATCATAAGCCTGTTTTAAAACTCTACGCCCAGACGCTTAAGATCCTTGGCAGAAAGCACGCTCTAGTCGTTCGCGGCGATGACGGACTTGATGAGATCACACTTTGCAGTGAAACGAGCGTTGTGGAGCTAAAAAATGGCGAAATTTTTGAATACAGCATCACGCCAGAGCAGTTTGGCTTTAAAAGAGCGCTTCACAGCGATATCGAGGGTGGCACGCCTGAAGAAAATGCCAAAACATTGATCCGCACGCTAAAAGGCGAGGAGCAGGGGGCGAAATTTGACATCGTGGTCTTTAACGCTATGTTTGCGCTTTATGCAGCTGATGGCGCAAAGAGCCCAGACGAGGCTAAAAAAATGGTGCTTGAGGCTATAAATTCAGGCAAGGCGTATAAATTTTATGAAGAGTTTATAAAGGCTGGGGCTAATGGCACTAGTTAAAATTTGTGGCATCAAAACGCTAGATGAGGCAAGTGCGGTTTGCGCTTTGGATGTTGATTTTATCGGGCTGATATTTGCCAAAAGTAAAAGAAGGGTTGATCTAAATTTAGCTAGGCAGATAGCCAAATTTGCTCACAGTAAGGGCAAAAAAATAGTTGGCGTTTTTGCTGAGCAAAGTGATTGCGAGATAATGGAAATTTGCCAGTTTGCTGGTCTTGACGTGGCTCAGGTGCATGGAGCGATGAGTGAAAATTTAGGTGCAAATTTAAAAGATATGGGGCTTGAGATTTGGCAGGTTTTTAGCGTGAAAGATAGCTTGCCAGAGGTTGATTTTAAGCATTTTGACATGGCACTTTTTGACTGCAAGGGCGAAAATGCCGGCGGAAACGGCACTAGCTTTGAGTGGGAAATTTTAAAAGAGGTTAAATTTAAATTTGGCATGGCTGGGGGCATAGGCGAGCACAACATCAAAGAGGCGCTGAAATTTAGGCCATATTTAGTCGACATCAACTCCAAAGTCGAGGACGAAAACGGCATAAAAGATGCGCAAAAGATAGAGAGAATTTTAAAGATCATAGGTGAGGTAGAAAATGAACACTAAAGCATATTTTGGAAAATTTGGCGGGCAGTTTGTGCCTGAGACGGTGATGTTTGCTCTTGATGAGCTAGAAAACGCCTATGCCAGTATCGCAAAAACAAAAGAGTTTAAAGACGAGCTTGATGATCTGCTTAAAAATTATGTGGGTAGGCCTAGTCCGCTCTTTTTCGCAAAGCGCCTAAGCGAGCACTACGGACATGAAATTTACCTAAAAAGAGAGGATCTAAACCACACTGGCGCGCATAAGATAAACAACGCCCTAGCTCAAGCGTTGCTTGCTAAAAAAATGGGTAAAAAGAAAATTTTAGCTGAGACTGGAGCTGGACAGCATGGCGTGGCGACAGCGACTGCAGCGGCACTTTTGGGCTTAGAGTGTGATGTCTATATGGGCGCAACAGACGTTGCTAGGCAGCAGCTAAATGCCTTTCGTATGCAGCTTCTTGGAGCAAAGGTGGTGAGCGTTGAAGACGGGCTAAAAACGCTAAAAGAGGCGACTACGGCGGCCATACAAGCGTGGGTAAACGAGATAGAGAGCGCATTTTACGTCATTGGCTCAGCCGTTGGCCCGCATCCGTATCCAAAGATCGTGCGCGACTTCCAAAGCGTGATTGGCACAGAGGCCAAAGCTCAGCTTGCAGACTACGGCAAAAAGGCTGACTACGCCATCGCCTGCGTTGGTGGAGGTAGTAATGCTATTGGAATTTTTAGTGCATTTTTGGACGATGAGAGTGTAAATTTAGTAGGTATCGAGGCTGGCGGTCTTGGTATAGAGACGCCTTATCACGCAGCTACGCTTAGCAAAGGCAAAACCGGCATCATCCACGGCATGAAAACGACGGTCTTGCAAGATGAATACGGCATGATCTCACCAGTTCACAGCATCTCAGCAGGCCTAGACTACCCAGGCATCGGCCCAGAGCACGCCCACCTAAACGACATTAAAAGGGTAAAATACGAAGCTGTAACTGACGATGAGTGCATAAACGCTCTTTATTTCTTAAGCAAGATGGAGGGCATCATTCCAGCCATCGAGAGTGCGCATGCACTAGCGTATCTAGAGAAGCTTTGCCCAAAACTTGATAAAAAAAGCGTCATAGTCGTAAATGTCTCAGGTAGGGGCGATAAGGACATAAATACGGTTATCGGCTACGAAAAAGGAAAAATTTATGGATAAGATCAAAAGTGCATTTAACGGCAAAAAGGCAAACATCGGCTACATCGTGGCTGGATATCCAAGCTTAGAAAAAACGAAGGAATTTTTAGAAAATTTAGATGATAGCACGCTTGATCTAGTTGAGATCGGCATCCCTTACTCTGATCCGCTGGCTGATGGTAAACTCATAGCGCAAGCTAGCTTTGAGACGGTGCAAAACGGCGTAAATACGGACATTGTCTTTGATATGCTTGAGAGTTGCAAGGCAAAAGTGACAAAGCCACTTATATTTTTGGTTTATTACAACATCATCTTTGCTTATGGTGTTGATAAATTTCTAAAAAGATCAGTTGAGGCTGGAGTTAGCGGCTTTATCGTTCCGGATCTGCCTTGCGAGGAGTGCGAGGAATTTGCTCTAAAGTGCAAGGAGCTAAATTTATGCCTCGTGCCACTTATCAGCGTCACATCTGGTAGTAGAGCGGATGGAATTTTAAAATTTGGCTCAGGATTTATCTACGCTCTTGGCGCAATCGGCGTTAGCGGTTCAAAAAGGGCTGATGAAGATAGGATAAAAAATTTGGTCCTAGAGCTTAAGAAAAAGAGCGATCTGCCAGTAGCTGTGGGCTTTGGTATAAAAAACAAAGATGATGTTAATGAGGTAAAAAAATATGCTGACGGAGCGATAATAGGTACTCAAATAGTTAAGCTTTGTGCCGAATTTAGCGGTGAAAAGCTAGTAAAAGAGATAGATAAACTCTTTTAAAATGCTTAATAAATTTATAGCTAATTTAGTAAAGCCAAAGTATAATTGAAAATGCATTTCAAGTCTTAAGGAAGAGATATGAGAAAAGTTATAGATGAAGCTACAAGCTATCTTTGCAAGGATACTTTAGGGCTGGATTTAGAGTTTGGTAAGAGTCTGGGCAAAGGATTTTACGGAGCTAGCATACCAGTCTATAAGGGCAAAAGCGAGTATTATTTTTACCTATTTTTTAAAAAAGATACTTTGAAAATTTTCATGAATGCCTTTTTTGGTCACGAAGATGTTGATGGTGGCGATTTAGACGATCTTTGCAAAGAGATAGCCAATCAGATCATTGGCAAAGCTAAAAATTTACTAAATGAAAAAGAGCCAAATACTTATAAACTTGGGACACCTGAATTTTTAGGTGAAGTTGAAAATTTTGGTATCAAACTAAAAGAGAAATTTGTATATAAAATAAAAAATAGAACATTTCAAATAGGCTACGACATACAATGAACGACGAGAGTGCGATAGAGACGCTAGAGCAGCTAGGGCTTTTTAAGAGCTATGATGAGCTTATGGATATAAGCGTTGATTTTATAGCTGAGCTAGGAACTACCACGGTTAGTATAAATGAGCTTTTGAAATTTGAAGCTGGCTCGGTTATAGACCTCGAAAAGCCAGCTGGTGAGAGCGTAGAGCTATATATAAATAATAGAATTTTTGGAAAAGGCGAAGTAATGGTTTATGAGAAAAATTTAGCCATCAGGATAAATGAAATTTTGGATTCAAAGTCAGTTATTCAGTACTTCAAAAAAGAACTTTTATGAAATTTATACTATTTTTCTTACTTTTTGCAACTCAAATTTTAGCTTCAAACCTATTAACTTACAATATCTATGAACGTGCTGATAGAGTCGATATTATGCTTAGCTTTGATGCACCTTATGAAGGAAATATCTTTCAAAAGCGCGAAAAGGACACAACATCTTTGATATTAAATTCGCTAAATTACGATCAAAGTGCCAGCAAAGATATAAACTCAAAGATTATTCAAGAGCTTGAGATAGAGCCAAAGCAAAACTCGCTTGTCTTAAATTTGCGCTCAAATGATGCTATTATCGTAAATGCTTCAAAGACGACTGATAGTTTTGGGCTCCGCATTCGTGTAACTCTAAAAAATGCAAAACCTCAAATACAAAATATGCCTCAAGCTAGTGCAAAAATAGAGAGCCCTAGCACTCCAAAGATAGATGAAGAGCCTATGTTAAATATAGACTCAAGGTATTTTATAGTCTTAAGTGTGCTTATTGCGCTTCTTGTATTTTTATATGTATTTAAAAGATATATTACTTCAAAGAGTAGTGATTTTAGCGGGTTTAAAACACCTAGAAATCAGTCTCAAAATGATACAAAATCAATGAACTGGCTACTTAAAAATCAAAATAGTAACGTCAATATAATATATGAAAAGTATCTTGATCGCACTAATAAACTAATGCTATTAAGCTATGAAAATAGACGTTATTTAGTGATAGTCGGTAGCTCAAATGTAATGCTTGATAGCTTTGGTGAAGACAAGATACAAAATGAGCAAGATTTTGCTATATTTTTTGAAGAGAACAAGAAAAAACTAAGCTCATTTTTGGAAGAGCGAAAAAATAGTTTAAGTAACTATAAAGATAAAATGAGCGGAGAATTTTAGTAGTTTTAGCTAAAATTCTCGTCCAATTTAAATTTTTAGCGTTAAAGCTAGTTTCAAAATTTATACAAACGAAATAGCAAAAATTTCAGGTTTTGTGATCTTTTTTATCTCTTCTTTTGCCATAGCAAATTCTTTTGCACCTTCTATTTTTAACGTGTGCCCACTAAATTCGAAGTTTAAATTTAGCCTTTCACAGGTTAGATCAAGTGCCTTTGCTAGTGAGAGTATAAAACTTAGCCATCTTATACACTCGGCTTTTGGAAGTAAATTTTTATATCGCTCAAATTCATAGATGTTTTTCTTTCCGTTTGTGCCAATTACTACTGCAATCAATGCTTTTTGTTCATGCGAAAAGCCATAATTTAAGGCATTTAGGACTATATAGGCTGAGTTTTTATGATCGCCATAAAAGCCAATCTCTTGACCGACATTGTGAAGTTTTGTAGCAACTAAAAGTACTTCAAGATAGTTATCGCTTAGACCATGAAGCTTTTTTAATACCATAAATATATCTTTTGCATATCTTGTGACCGATTTATTGCATGATAATATAAAACGATCTTGCAAACTTTTGATACTTGGATTAAAATTTTGCGGAAATTTAATGCTAGGGCGTAAAAAATCTTTTAAGAACACTCCCTCTCTTACGCCAACCCCACTTGTTATAATATTTTTGGCATTTAG
This sequence comes from Campylobacter concisus, assembly GCF_003048575.1. Taxonomy (NCBI): domain Bacteria; kingdom Pseudomonadati; phylum Campylobacterota; class Epsilonproteobacteria; order Campylobacterales; family Campylobacteraceae; genus Campylobacter; species Campylobacter concisus. Next base: position 68,796 of record NZ_PIRZ01000003.1, read on the forward strand.
AGCTTCGGCAAGGGCTAAAAAGATATGTGCGCCTTCTCTAATGGTGTCGTATCTATCTTTTTTAATAGGAAATTTATTTAGCTCAAGCACGCTAACATTTGCAATACTCTCGATGTAGGCTTGCTCGTCGCTAAGCTTATAGCAAAAGCCATGCAGTGATGAGAGTGGATATAAATTTTTGCTCATTATAGCAGATGATATCGCTCTAAGAGAGCCACCAATAGCGATTATATTTTGGCATTTAAATCGCTCATCTATCTGTTTTGTAACTTGTTCTAAAAATTTTGGCAACTTATTTAAGTTTTTCTTATCAAAAAAAAGCTCTTTTAACCTAACTGTACCAATGTCAAGTGAGAGCGTATCTATTATTTTGCCTTTGCTTATTCTGGCAAGCTCAGTTGATCCGCCACCGATATCAATAGTGACGCATTCAGCGATGTTATGGAGCAAATTCTTGGCCGCGATTGCACCAAAAGTAGCCTCTTCTTTGCCGTCTATGACTTTTAAATTTATGCCAAGTTTTTTTCTTAAAAGAGAAATCAAAACATTTGCGTTTGGAGCATCCCTAAGCGCTGAAGTACCAACACATAAGACTTTATTGCATTTGTAGCTTTTTATGATATTTGAAAATTCTCTAAAAGCCTTTAGCGCTTTTTTCATTGAGCTTTCGGATATTTCATTGTTTGAGCCATATCCGCCTTCACCTAGGCGAACCTTTGTTTTATATTCAGCTAGTATAAAAAATGCTAAGCGTGACGTTCTCTCAAATATCGCCATTCGCATGGAATTTGAGCCAAGATCGATTACTGCGGTTCTCTTTGCCATTTTTATCCTTTTATATTTAAAACTAGGCTTGCGACTGCACCGCTTCTATCGTTTCTATTTTTAATGTCTACTTCGCCACCAAGAGCCTGTGCTGCACCTTTAGCTAGAAACAACCCAAGCCCAGCACCACCTTTGTCGCCATATCTTTTAAATGGAGCAAATAAATCTTTACTCTCATCTATGCCTATTCCTTCATCTATTACTTCGATAATAAATTTATTTTTTATAAGCTTAGAGCTAATCGTAATGGTGCTATTTTTTGGTGAAAATTTAATGGCATTTTGAACAAAATTTTGCACAATGTGAGTTAGCAAGCTAGTTTGTATTTTTAGATTTAAAATTTCTGGTTTTAGGTCCAGTTTTATATTTTTTTCATCATTTTTTGCAAGTATCTCATAGTTTTTCACAAGTTTTTTTAAAAATCCTATGACATCGGTATTCACTGGCTCTTCAAACTGAGCTCCTTCTTGACGGCCGATCTCAAGTATAGAACTTATCATCGCGTTCATGCCGTTTATAGCTTCATTGTTTGATTTTAGAGCTTCGATATATTTTTCACTCTCGCGTGGCTTTAAAAGCGTAACTTCATTTTTTGTTTTCATTACGGCCAGCGGTGTTTTTAACTCATGTGCCACGCCTACAAAAAGCTCTTTTTGGTATAAGACAAATGTTTGGATACGAGAGATTAGCCTATTTATGCTCTGTCCAAGTGGTAAAAACTCATCTGGTAGACTTTTTATATCGATCTCATGAAGAAATTTTTCATCTAAATTTGCAAGCTTATGACTCAAAATTTTTATAGGTATTAAAAGCATTCTTGATAAAAATAGTGCATAAAAAAGTACCAAAAGTATCGCTGATACATTTACGATTATAATATCTATAAAAATTTCTTCTACTATATGGGCTTGAAGAGTAGTATCTTTTTCTAGGCTTAAATAACTGCTTTCATCAAGTTTTGTTATTAAAAAAGTTTTACTCTGATCCTTTGATTTTCGTGTTACGATATATGTTTCTTTATCTTGTGGCTCGTCTGTTTTTATCGTTGCTAGAGTTTTATTTGGATTTTCTATCGTAAATGTTTTTGAATTTAAAGGATTGAAATTTTGAGGATTTTTTTTATAAGCTTCGGCTTGATAGTTTAGCTCATTAACGACACTTTGAAAAACGGTAACCCTTATATAGTGATAAAGCATTACCGAAATAACTACAATTAGCATCATAGCACCAGATGCTAATTGTAGTATAAATCTATTCCTTAGGCTTTTTTGGGAAAACAAAATCTATATCCGCGTCTTCTAACAGTTTCAATTGTTGAAATATTTAGTGGTTTGTCCATTTTTTGGCGGATTTGGTTGATAGCGACTTCAATGACGTTTGGAGTGACGAGCTCTGGCTCTTCCCAGATAGCATCAAGCAGTTGCTCTTTAGATACGATCTGATCTGAGTGTCTTGCAAGATGAGTTAAGACTTCAAAAGGTTTACCTTTAAGCTCAATATCACGACCCAAATATGTGATTTTTTCTTCATCTGGATTGATGATGAGCTCATCAATTTTTATAATATTTGTGCCGCCAAAGCGTAGTCTAGCTTCAAGTCTAGCTACTAGGATATCAAAATCAAATGGTTTTTTGATATAGTCATCAGCACCAGCTCTAAGTGCTTTTATTTCGCTTTCTTTGTCATCTTTTGCAGAAAGAACTACAACTGAAGTGCGTGGAGATTTATGTTTGATGATGTTTATAAGATCTATGCCATCGCCATCTTGAAGCATCCAATCAGTCAAAACTAGATCGTAATTTCTGATACCTATATAGTACTCAGCATCTTTAAAATTTTCAGAGCTATCAGTTTGATAGCCAAACTCTTGCAAGCCCTCAGCAATCGTCTTATTTAGCGTCACTTCATCTTCAACTATTAAAATACGCATTTTGCTTCCTTAAACTAAAATTTATGGGCGATTGTATCATAAATTAAGCAATATTTCAAGATAGTTTAATAAATTTTTAAAAAATAGTGTTTATTTTTGCTCCAACAACCGCATTTGGTAAAATTTCAGTTTTTAAAATTTCCATTTTAAGGCTAGTTAGTGAGCTAAATTTCTCTTTTAATGCTTTGCTGGTTTCTTCAAGCGACTCTTCAACGCTTTGAAACTGTCTTTCATTATAAAAATTTTTAACAAAGTCAATAATTAAAACATAATCAATAAAACTAGTTGAGCAAATTTCTAGATTCATTTGCACCTCTTGCTTAGCGACTCGCTCAAAATCAAGCATTCCAATGATCGTTTCAAATTTATAATCTTTAATGATCGTCGTCATCTCGCTTTTCATACGACTTTTTTCTCCTTGCCAGATATTAAGCGAACGATATTTGGTATGTGTTTATAAACCACCAAAAATGCGATGATTAGTATCGGAGCGTGTGTATAGATTTCATCTAACTCTGGGTGGATTATAAAGCTTGATGCTATGAGAGCTATCAACGCACAAAGTGAAGCAAGAGAGCTAATTTTTAAAAATTTTCCGACCACAAACCAAACAGCTAGAGCAATAATGATCTCAACTGGTAAGAAAAATGCGATCACTCCAGCTCCAGTTGCCACGCCTTTGCCGCCTTGAAAGCCCAAAAATATAGAAAAACAATGTCCAGCCACGCTTAAAACCGCCATCGTCCAAAGTACACTTTGGCTAGCTCCTAAATATGAAGCGACAATAAGTGGCAAAACTCCTTTTAAAACATCACAAACTATCGTTAAAATGGCTAGTTTTTTGGCTAGTTTTGGATCTTTTTGTTTTAAAACTCTTAAAACATTTGTCGCACCGATGCTCTTGCTGCCTTCGTTTTTTATATCAACATGCCCAAAAATTTTTGCAAGAATGAGACCAGATGGAATACTTCCAAGTAAATAACTAATGGCATAAAGTATTAAATTTTGCATATTTTACCTTTTAAATTTAAAGAGAAATGATATTAAAAAAATACTAATTTTTTTATAAATCATCTCCACAGAAGCACGATTTTTTCGTCGTAGATGTCGCTTTTCTTTGGCGAAATTGGCGTTTCGTTTATCGTGATGTTTTGAACATCATTCGCCTCTTTTAGTGCATCGCACTCTTGTGCAAATTTCTCCTCAAGCTCGCTTATGGCTAAGCTTATATCATTTACGCTTTGCTCGCTAAGCTTGACGTCACTTCGCTCTTTTAAGACTCTATTTGCACTTCTTGCACTCGATGCGATTTTACCCGCATTTTGACGAGATAAAAGCTTGTTGCCAAATATCGCTCCAAGTATGCTAGCGCTTATATTTATGGCAGCATCAAGCCCACTTGTGGTCATCTCTTTTTGCTCTTTATCAAGCTTTGCTAGAGCCTTGTTTAGCTTGTCTTGTAAGCTTTTTCGCTCTTTTTCAAATTTAGCTGTGAGTTTTGCAGTTTGTTCTTCTAAAATTTCATTGCACCTATCTTGAAGTCTGATATAAAACTGCTCCTTTGTTTCATTGTTTTTTGAATAAATTCTCAATGCTTCAAAGATATTAAATTTAAAATTTCTATACAGATACTCTTTAAAATCTTTTTGGATATTGTCAAAATTTTTAGCTTTTAAGATGAAATTTGGCACAGCTGCAAAGCTTGCGTCACTTGGCTCATTTCCGCTTGCATCAACGTGCAAACCTTCACTAGCCTCGCTCCAGTTTGGCTCATTATCATTTTCGCTTAGTTCATAAAGATAGCCTACTTCATAAACGCTATCGATATCTTTTTTGGTGTCATAAATTCTTATCTTTGCGCTTGCTAGTAAATTTGGCGTGAGGCTTTTTGAGTTAGCATAAAGCTGCGTGATCTCATTTGAGATTATGGGCTTTATGCTAAATTCCATCTCGCTTTTATCGATCCTTGTATCAGATAAATTTTCTTTTTGCTCTTTCATCAAATTTGAAATTTGTTCGCGACTAAGCGGGCCTTTTAGATAGCTAAGTGCCCAGCGTGTAGAGATGACGTTTAAGCCGTCCTCATTTATATTTTTGAGTAAGAAATTCCTCTTTGCCAAATTTGATATGAGGCTTTCTAGTGAGGCTTTATCTAAGCTTGAGCCAGAGATACCACTTAGTCCGTCGATCACACGGGCTTTATCCTGCGCTGTTTGGAGGCGGCCGATAAACCAAGTGCCTATGTTGCTAAGGCCTTTGTAGTCAAGATCGACCGGGTTTTGCGTACTTAAGACGCAGCCAAGACCAAATGCACGAGCTTGTTTTAAGAGCGTAAGCATAGGCGTTTTTGACGGTGGGTTTGCATTTGGTGGGAAGAAGCCAAAAATTTCGTCCATATAAAGGATCGCTCTAAGTGAGCTTGTGCCCTCGGTGCCGCGCATCCACGCGATAATCTCATTTAGTAAAAGGGTAACAAAAAACATCCTCTCAGCATCATTTAGGTGTGAGATTGTAAAGATATTGCACTTTGCTTTGCCGTTTTCGTCAAATAGCATCTTTGAAATTTCTAGTCTAACGCCTTGAATCCAGCCTTTAAAACTTGGGCTTGCGATAAGTGCGTTTATCTTCATGGCAAGCTTTAGGCGTTCACTGCTTGGATAGAAGGTATCCACGTCAAAGACACCTATCTTTTTAAAAGGTGGATTTGCGATGAAATTTATAAGCTCTTCGATGCTGACGTCTTTTTGCTCTTTAAATTTAGTATCAAATATGGTTGAGATGAGTAGCTGTTCTTTTGAATTCATGTCCTCGGAATTTATACCTACAAGAGATAATACTGAGGCTGCAAGCGAATTTATATAGTTGCTAAAAATTTCTTCATCAGTGATATTTGGGCAAGCAAAGTCACTAAGTAGCGCCACGCCTATACCAGCTGAGCTTTTTGGTGTGTAGATGTTAAAGTTTGCGCTTTCTTTTAAAATTTTTACTCGCTCAAGATCTTGAAAGCTTGACTCTATGCCGTTTCTCCAAAGCTCGGCTTGAGAGGTGGCAAATTCCTCTACGCTTTGACCTTTATTGGTTGCTTCTGCTTCATCTATGTATGGTAAAAAATCCTCCGGCCTCATCTGCGGAAAGGTTAGAGCTAAATTTGTGATGTCGCCCTTTGGATCGATGATGATAGAAGGTATATTGTCTATGCATGCCTCTTCTAAAAGCGTGATACCAAGGCCTGTTTTACCGCTACCTGTCATACCTATGATAGCTGCGTGGGTGGTTAGATCCTTATTTTTATAAAAAAATGGCTCTTTGTCTTTTAGTCCGATATAAAAAAGTTTTAAATTTTCTTGTATTGTTTTCACTAGCTGCCTTATTCGTATAAATTTATACGTGAGCGAAGCTCGTCAAGTGTCTCTTTTATGCGCTTTTGCGTAAAATCTTTTATCGTTTCATCATCATCGATAAGCTTCATACAGTATCTAATGTAGCCTTTATATGCCAGCTCTGTAACAAGTCTTAGTTTTAAAGTCACGTTTTTTACTTTATCTGGCGCAATTAAGATTTCAAAGGTCGCTTCTAGCTCTTCTCCATCTTGAAAATTTGTAGTTTGCGGGCTTAATACGCTTATGCCACCCTCAGAAACATCATAAAGGCTACCTTCGATCTTGTCTTGCTTTCCTTTGATAATAGTTTTGGTGAAACGATTTGGCAAGATACGTTGGAATTTTCTTTTATATGCGTACATCGTCGTATTTCGTAAGAAATTTGAAAGAGTGACGCCTTTATTGACTATATTGTAATTAACAATATCAGCACATAATGGCTTTGAGAAAAAGCTATTGGGCAAAATAAAACCTTTGCCGTCTTGTTTCATAGCTAAAATTTGCATCATATCCACGCGAAAAACGACACTATCTTCTTTAACTTCTAAAATTTCAGCCTCATATTTTATATTTAATCCATCATATAAATTTAAAAGCTCTGGCCTTACCTTGGCTTTTTTCATACGAGTGAATGTATTGATCGGATCTTCATAAAAAAATGTTCCGGTTTCGATCATATCTTTTACATTTGTTTCTTGCTGGTCTTTGGCACCACATAAAATTTCTTTGATTCTTGAAACAGCATTTACGAAATAACCTACGAAGGCACTGTTGTCGCAAGAGTGACTGAAATTTAAGGTCAAATTTAAAAGTAGGAAATTTATTAATTCGTCTCTTGCGTTTGATTTTGGTATTAGATTATTTAAATCATCTTGTAGCTGCGTAGCATTTGGCTTTTGAATAAGCAGTGTATCAAAGATATTTTCAAGACAAATTTTTACCTGATCGTGCGGCACGATAAATGTTAGTTGCCTACAAAATTTTATACCGTCATCGATAAATTTATCTCTTAATTTAAGTATGCTGTCTTCGCAATTTATTACAAGCTCTTGCCTGCCTTTAAAATCCATGTAGTCTCCGGAATGTTATTGATTAAAGCCAAGGCTATGATATAAAAAGTTATATTAAAAAAGTATTTAAATTTATTTGGGGGAGAAATTTCTAGGTAAAGATACCTAGAAATTTCTATTGATTATAGTTTGCCTTCGTTGTGTGAAAGGTAGTCGGCAACACCTTCAGTGCTTGGTTTCATGCCAGCATCACCTTTGTTCCAGCCAGCCGGACAAACTTCGCCGTGCTCATTTGTAAATAACATAGTATCTACCATTCTGATCATCTCGTCGATGTTTCTACCAAGCGGTAGGTCGTTTATAACTGCGTGGCGAACTGTGCCATCTTTGTCAAGTAGAAATGATCCGCGAAGCGCTACACCAGCGTCTTCTAGAAGTACGTCAAAACCGCGAGCGATTGATTTTGTCATGTCAGCTACGATCGGGAAGCGAACTTTGCCGATACCGCCTTTGTTTACTGGAGTCTCTTTCCATGCAAAGTGTGAGAACTGGTTGTCGCAAGAAACCGCGATAACTTCGATACCGCGTGACTTGAACTCGTCATATCTTTTATCAAATGCGATGATCTCGCTTGGGCAAACGAATGTAAAGTCCATTGGATAGAAAAATACAACCGCGCCTTTCTCGCCAATATTTTTATAAAGATTAAAATCATTTACAATTTGATTGTTTCCTAAAACTGCTGCAGCTGTAAAATCAGGTGCTTTTTTTGTTACTAACATTTGTTCTCCTTAATAATAAATTTTATTGATTGCGAAATTATATCTATTCAAAATTAAATTTAGTTTAAACATATTTTAGAAATTTTTTTGTAGTAAATTTAGCGTTATTGATAAGAGTAGAAAATGGATTTTTGTTAAAAGTGTTAAAAATTTGAATTTTAAAAATTTTATTGATGAGAATACTTGAAAGAAATTAGTAAAAGCGTTACTAAAAATTTAGAAAATTACTTGCTGTAATTATTGTAAGTCGCTAAAATTTTTTCCACCAAATTTTAGAATTGCTGATCCCCATGTAAAGCCGCCACCAAATGCATCAAGAAGCAAAACTGAACCATTTTTGATACGGCCGTCTTCATAGGCATTATTTATAGCCATCGGAATTGAAGCGGAGCTTGTATTGCCATATTTAGCAACAGTCAAGACACACTGCTCATCTTTAAAATTTAATCTATTTTTTACTGCATCTATTATTCTTATATTTGCTTGATGAGGTATAAAAAAATCAATATCTTCGCTTTGCATTTTATTTGCATACAAAATTTCTATTACGCTTTTGCTAAGTGTTTGAACTGCTATTTTAAAAACTTCATTTCCACTCATATGGATGAAATTTAGTCTATTTTTTAGCGTTTCCTCACTGGCTGGAAATACACTCCCACATCCTGGAGTTATTAAAAGTTCAGCTTGCTTGCCGTCGCTTGCCGTATGAATATCGATGATCTCATTTTCATTGCCACTACTAATTACAGCCGCGCCCGCTCCATCACCAAATAGTATACAAGTGCTTCTATCTGTATAGTCAACAATAGAGCTTAATTTTTCGGCTCCGATAATTAATACGTTTTTTTTAGCACCGCTAATAATGAGAGAATTTGCAAGCTCTAAAAGATAAATAAAACCTGTACAAGCCGCACTTATATCAAATGCTGTAACTCCATAGTTTAAACCCAAATTTGCAGCTATTTTGCAAGCAGTAGATGGCATGCAAAGATGATCTGGAGATATCGTAGCACAGATGATTGCATCGATTTGAGCTTTATCAAGCCCTGAGCGTTTTATGGCTAATTCACCAGCCTTTGTACCAAGATCACTTGTTGTTTCGTTAGTTGCAATATGCCTTTGTTCGATACCTGTTCGCTTTACTATCCATTCATCACTCGTTTCAACCATCTTTTCAAGGTCAAAATTTGTCAGAATTTTTTCTGGAATATAGGAAGCGATAGAAATCAGTGAAGCTTTTGGCATATTTTACCTTGCAAAGTGCGAAAGTTCTTCTTCGATAACTTTGTTTATATTTGAATTAGCAAATTTTATTGCTTGAAAAATTGCATTCTTTATAGCTTTTGAATTGCTTTTGCCGTGACTTATGATAACACAACCATTTACACCAAGAAGCGGTGCACCGCCATATTCGTCATAGCTAACCTGCTTTTTAAGTGTCTTAAAAACTTTTCTCATGAGTACAGAGCCAGCTATAGCAAGAGGTGATTTTTTAATTTGTTTTTTGATAATTTTACCTATAGCATCTGCAACGCCTTCGCTAGTCTTTAAAAGAATATTTCCCATAAAACCATCACAAACCATTACATCGATACTACCATCAAAAATTTGATTGCCTTCTGCATTACCAACAAAGCTATCAAGCCTAGAAACTAATTTAAATGCTTCTTTGCTAACTTCATTACCTTTGCTCTCTTCTTCACCATTTGATAAAAGACCAACTTTTGGCTCTTTTCTACCTAAAATTTCTTTTGCATAGGCTTCACCCATTATGGCAAATTGAAACAAATGCTCACTTCTGCAATCAACATTTGCACCAACATCTAAAACTAAAGTAGCAGATTCTTTTGAATTTGGCATAAGTGTTGCAATTGCTGGGCGAGAAATATTTTTTAGTCTACCAATTCTTAGGGTAGCTAAACTCATAGTTGCACCACTATGACCAGCAGAAACTACAGCATCAACTTCCTTGTTTTTTAAAAGTTCAATCGCTTTGTAGATCGTACTATCTTTTCTTTTAAGCGCATCAGTTGCGCCATCTGCCATTGAAATAACTTCACTAGCTTCTAAAAATTCGATATTTTTTAAATAAGACTGTGGAATGAGTGGTTTGATGACATTGCTATCGCCGACTAATACAGCTTTAAATTCTGTCTCTTTTAGTGCATCAATAACACCAGATATTATAGGATCTGCACCAAAATCACCACCCATAGCATCGATAGCAATGCGAATCATATTTTAATATTCACCTGTAGTTTTGTTTATGCGGTGAGGCATTTTCCAAGAACCATCTTTGTCTTTTACAGGCACTGGAAGTGTAACTTTATAATGTGTTCTACGTTTTGCTGCACGAGAATGACTCACTCTTCGCTTTGGTACTGCCATTTTTACTCTCCTTTATAAATTTTTACATTTTTCACAATAGAAATAATCACTTTTAAAAGCTTCTAACTCGCTCTCAAAGACTTCTTTTAAATTAATATTGCCATCAAAAAATTCCATCGTATCGCTAAGCTCATTTTCGCTATCTTTATAAATACCATCACTTAAATTTAGCTCTACATCTTGATCGATAGGTAGCATAAATACTTCACCGCATCGATCGCAAACATAATTTATATTCCCTTTTATCTTACCTTGGCATTTTACCAAAAAAGGATCTTTTCTTTTTAAAATTCCACTAAAAACTAAATTATCATTTCCTGCTAGCTCAAAGCTTATATCTTTGTTTGCTATTTTAGAAAAAGATATAATCAATTTTCTTGACCTAAAATTAGCAAATTTCTCTTGAAGCAAAGAAGAAATTTATTTCATTCACAGCATTTTCCAGGCTGTCACTTCCGTGAACTGCATTTGCATCAATACTATCAGCAAAATCAGCTCTTATAGTGCCAGGAGCTGCTTCTTTTGGGTTAGTTGCACCCATTAACTCGCGGTTTTTAGCAACTGCATTTTCACCCTCTAAAACCATAACTACAACTGGTCCGCTTATCATAAATTCGACTAGATCGTTGAAGAAAGGTCTATCTTTATGAACTGCATAAAATGCTTTTGCATCGCATTTGCTAAGTTGAATTTTCTTTGCAGCTGCGATCCTTAGGCCGTTACTTTCAAATCTATCTATAATTTTTCCAACAACATTTTTCTTAACAGCATCAGGCTTAATAATAGAAAGTGTTCTTTGCATAAATTTTTCCTTAAATCTAGGTTATTTAAATTGAAGTTGGCAATTATATCAAATAAAGCTTAAAAATAAAATAGGCTCAATTTGAGCCTAAAATTTATAAATATAAATTTATTGAATAACTGGAATAGAGCCATTGCGTGCATCAGCACCAATTTGATCGCGAGAAGGTTGTCCTGCTACAACAGCATCCCATACGATACAACCATCAGTTGGACAGGCAGATGCACAGGCTGGCTCATCATTATAGCCTACGCACTCAACGCATTTATTTGAATAAACATAGTATGTATCTGCTCCAGTTGGGTTATCGCTATCATCAACGATAGCTGAAACTGGGCATTCATCAATACATGAACCACAGCTTATGCATATATCAGTTATTTTTACAGACATTTTTTCTCCTTAGATTAAAATTTGGCGTAGAATATCAAAAAAAGCTGAAAATGATATAAATAAGCCCTTAAATTTAACTACGATCTTAAATTTTATAAAAACTACTTTATAAATCTTTTATCACTTTTAGACTAAATTTACAGATTAAAATTTTAAAAAGGTTGTATAAATTTAATGAACGATATTATTGAAATAACTGGTGCAAGAGAACATAACTTAAAAAATATTAATCTCAAAATTCCAAAAAATAAATTAGTGGTTTTTACCGGTCTTAGCGGAAGCGGCAAAAGTACGCTAGCCTTTGATACACTCTATGCTGAGGGGCAAAGGAGATACATGGAGAGCCTTAGCAGCTATGCTAGGCAGTTTTTAGATCGCGTTGGCAAGCCTGATGTTGATAAGATCGAGGGTTTAACGCCTGCTATCGCGATCGATCAAAAGACAACTTCAAAAAACCCTCGCTCAACGGTTGGAACGATTACTGAAATTTATGATTATCTAAGGCTTTTATATGCAAGGGTTGGTGTTCAGCACTGCCATCAATGTGGCAAACCTATCTCAAAAATGAGTGCGAGCGATATCATAAATGAAATTTCAAAGCTCCCGCTTGGTGCAAAAGTGATCATTTATGCGCCACTAGTTCGTGAGAAAAAGGGCACATGGGCGGACTTGATCGAAAATTTACGTCAAAAAGGCTTTGTCAGAGCGCAGATAGATGGCGTGGTGGTGAGGCTTGATGAAGAGATCGAGCTTGCAAAAACAAAAAAACACACAATAAAGGTCATCGTTGATAGGATCGCTATCGATGAGCAAAATCACGAGCGCCTTGCAAGCGACGTAGAAAAGGCGCTAAATGAGAGCTTTGGTGAGGTCGAGATAGAGATCGCAAATGCCGATGAGCTGGGACTAAAAGAGAGTTTTATACATTACAGTGAGCACATGGCTTGTTTTGACTGCAAAATTTCATTTACACCGCTTGAGCCACTAAGCTTTAGCTTTAATTCGCCAAAGGGCGCTTGCGAGCACTGCGACGGACTTGGTATAAGATACAGCCTAGATATGAGCAAGATCATCGATGAGGAAAAGTCGATAGAAAATGGTGCGATCAAGCTACTTTATGGCTACAACATGAGCTATTACTATAAATTTTTACTCGCTTTTTGTGAGCAAAATGGTATCGATATCAAAAAGCCCTATTATGAGCTTAGCGAAGATGAAAAAAGGCTCGTTTTATATGGAAATGTCAAAGAAGTTGAGTTTTTTTGGAAGCGAAATAAACTACTTAGAAAATTTGATGGAGTGGTTAAAATTTCACATGGGCTTTTGAAGGATTATAAGGACTTTGATGAATACATGAGTGAGAAAATTTGTGATGCTTGCAACGGTCACAGGCTAAAGCCTCAAAGTCTAGCGGTCAAGGTCGCTGGCCTTGGACTTGGTGAAATTTTAGATATGAGCATAGAAAACTGCACCGCTTTTTTCTCGAATGAGAAAAATTTCGCCTATCTTAGCGACTATGACAAGGCGATCGCAAAGCCTATCTTAAAAGAGATCAACGAGAGGCTTTTCTTTTTATATGACGTGGGGCTTGGCTATTTGTCGCTTGGGCGAGATGCTAGGACGATCAGCGGTGGCGAGGCACAGCGCATCAGGATCGCCAGCCAGATAGGAAGTGGGCTAAGTGGCGTCATGTACGTGCTTGATGAGCCAAGTATCGGTCTGCACGAGCGCGATACGCTAAAGCTCATAAAAACACTTAGAAATTTGCAAGCTAAAGGTAACTCTGTAATCGTCGTTGAGCATGACAAAAAGACGATAGAGGAGGCTGATTTTATCGTAGATATCGGCCCTGGAGCTGGTAAATTTGGCGGTAATGTGGTCTTTGCTGGTAGCTCAAAAGAGCTTTTAAACTCAGACACTCAGACCGCCCTATATATAAATGGTAAGAAAAAGATCGACTATCAAAAAAATAGAAAAGCTGAGAAGTGGCTCGAAATTTCAAATGTAAATATCAATAATATCTCAAATTTAACCGCGAAATTTCCGCTTAAAAACCTTGTAGGTATCACTGGCGTTTCAGGATCTGGCAAGAGCTCGCTAATACTTCAGACCTTGCTTCCAGAGGCGCAGGAACAGCTAAATAGAGCAAAAAAGGTAAAAAAGATAGCTGGGGTAAATTTAAGTGGACTTGAGAATTTAGACAAGGTCATATACCTAGATCAAAGCCCGATCGGCCGTACCCCACGCTCAAATCCGGCAACATATACTGGTGTGATGGATGAGATAAGAAATTTATTTGCGCAGACCAAAGAAGCTAAACTTAGAGGCTATAAAATAGGGCGCTTTAGTTTCAATGTCAAAGGTGGGCGCTGCGAGAAGTGTCAAGGCGAGGGCGAGATCACGATCGAGATGCACTTTTTGCCCGATATCAACGTGGTTTGTGACGTTTGTAATGGTGCTAGATATAACGCTCAGACCTTGGAAATTTTATATAAGGGCAAAAATATCGCCGAAGTGCTAAATATGAGCATAGATGAGGCGGTTGAGTTCTTTAAGGCTGTGCCAAAGATCGCTTCAAAGCTCACGACACTGCAAGACGTGGGGCTTGGCTACATCACGCTTGGACAAAATGCAGTCACACTTAGTGGCGGCGAGGCGCAGCGCGTAAAGCTAGCAAAGGAGCTTAGCAGAAGCGACACTGGAAATACGCTTTATATCCTTGATGAGCCAACAACAGGGCTTCATTTTGCTGACGTAGATAGGCTAGTAAAGGTGCTAAATCACCTAGTTGATCTTGGAAATTCTGTCTTTGTGATCGAGCATAACATGGATGTCATCAAAAACTGCGACTATATCGTAGATATGGGGCCAGAGGGCGGCGCAAAAGGTGGTAAAGTGATAGCGTGCGGCAATGTCAAAGAGGTAGCTAAAAACTACAAAAAAACTGGCAGCTACACTGGAGAATTTCTTGCACAAGAGCTTGAGGAAATGAAGAAAAAGTAGAAATTTAACTCAACCGTTTCTTTATAAAATTTGAAACGGTTGATATACACTGTGGTATTAACTAATTTTTGATGTTGCTTTCTTATCTATGGCGCTTAAAGCTAGGGCCCAAAATAGTAGCATTAAAAGTGCATTTTCATGATGAAATGTTGTATTTGCAAGTGAAATTATATTATTAGCCATAAGCATTAAAAGTGCAAGAAAAACTATGCTATTTTGTCTAAAATTTTTAATGAATTTTATAAAGAGTAATAGTTGAAATACCAAATATGCAAGCAAGGCAACGACGCCCTTTTCTGTTAAAAATGTTAAAAAGGTATTGTGTGCGTGACTAACATGAACTTCAACATTGCCTGGAAAATATTTTGTTATATCAATGATCTTAAACTCACCAGAACCTATCCCAAATAAAGGGTGTTCCAACCACGTATAAAACGCGCTAGCAAAGATCGGATATCTAGTCTCTGATCCAGTTACCCCCTTTGTTATTTGACTATACAATCTTTCATCTTGAGTGATATTTGTTGATATATATATATAAGAAATAGCTATTACACTAAAGAAAATTATCAAGCCTAATAAAAATTTTATTTTTATCTGTTTATTTAAAATTTCAAAAAGTAAGTAAGTAAAAATAATGATTGGCAAAAGATACATTGCAGCTCTAGAGCCAGCTATCATTATACCAAGGACACAAATTCCGGCAATGCTTATGCCTATATACTTTTCAAAAATTTCTTTGCTATTTATCGAAACTAATGCTACACAAAAAACTAGTAGCATAAAAATGGCACTATGATTTACGTGTCCTATTGATTTAAGCTCAAAAAGCGCTAAAGGATTATTTGAAGTGAATTTTTCTATACAAGCAGGGATAAACGCGGCAATGAAACCGGCAAATAAGGCAAAAAATAAAAATTTAAAATTTATTTTTTCTACACCGACACTTCTGGCCACAAAGAAAAATAGCATACACCTTAGCGGATCAAGCGCTCTTGATGCAGAAACTCCATTTACCAAGCAGCTTATAAAAGTAGCCAAAACAAAGATAAAGAGTGAGATATTTATGAGATCAAATTTAAATTGCCTTTTTTCTTTGACACAAATATAAATTCCAGCCAAGACGAAAAGTGTAAGTGAAATTTGCTTTAAGCCCTCAGTTACTGGTAGTGTAAATAAGACAATAACTAAAAAAAGATTGTAGAGCTTAGACACGATGTCGTTTTTCATGCAGATCCTTTAAATTTTAAGTGGACATTTTATCATTGCTGAACTAAAAATAATATACAATTAAACAAAAATTAAAAGGAAGTATCGTGTCTGATGTGAAAATAAGCTTTGTAGTGCCTGTTTTTAACAAAAAAGAGCACATTAGGGATTGTTTAAATTCGCTTATATCTCAAGACATGGATGATATTGAGATTATAGTTATTAATGATGGAAGTACTGACAATACGCTAGAGATATTAGAAGAATATAAAGATAAAATAATATTAAAAACAAAGAGCAATGCCGGTGTTAGTGCTGCTAGAAATGACGGTATATTGCTAGTTAGTGGGAAATATACTATCTGCGTAGATGCTGATGACTATGTGGAAAAAGATTATGCTTCAAGTGTTTATGATATCGCAGAAAAATTTGATGCCGACATAGTGATAACAGATATGTGTAAGGTCTATGGTCATAAAAAGCTCTTTTTGAAGGATTTTGAGACAAAAGAGGACGGCGTAATCGATAAAAACGAGTATCTAAAAAGGCTTTTAGCCTCAAGGCACAACAAAGTCTTGCATAATGCGGCAAACAAGGCGATTAGGACTAAAATTTTAAAAGAAAATTTATTTCCAGTTGGGATCACGCAAGCTGAAGATTTTCACACTGTAGTGAGAAATATTATCGCTTCAAAAACTCTTGTAAAGCTAAATAAGGCATTTTATTGCTATAAGATAGGAGACAACAACACTGCTGGTTTTGAAAAGCTAAAAGCTGTGATGGATCATAAATTTGTTTATGAAGACATAATCTCAATTTTAAAAAACAAAAATTTAACACTTGAAATGGTGCCTGATCTAGAGCTTAGAAAGATAAAAAGCGTCTATATGCCAGCTATTTCGGCGAGACCAAATCTAAAAAATAGTAGCTATGTAAAGGCACTTGATCTTTTTTATGAAGATATTGATAGCATCATAAACTCATCTGGTTTTTCAAAACTTAGACTAAAACAGAGAATTTTGCTTAAAGTGCTAAAAAATGTAAAATCGTACGAAAATGTATCAAAAATTTTAAAAATCTTTAATACAATAAATGGCTTTTTGTCAAATAAAAAAATGAAAGAATTTAAAGAGTAGAAGATGATAAATATACTTGAGCTTGAAAGCTCTCTTGGATTTGGCGGACAGGAACACCGTACTCAGCGTGTGATAAATGGACTAGATAAGAGCAAATTTAAGGTTTTTTATGGGCTAAATCCTGGCTCAAAAAGCTTTGAAAAGCAAATAGATTGCAAATTTGTAGAGTTTAATCTCAGAAAGTCTTTTAATATCTTTGAAATTTTTAAAATTTGCAAATTTGTAAAGAAAAATAATATAAAAATTATCTCGACCCACTCTGGCAAAGATGGTACCATTGGAGCTATTGTAGGTAAAATTTGCGGCGTTAGCGTGGTTCGCACTAGACATTTGCAGCTGCCTATAACATCGCCTTTGCCTTATAACCTAAGTACAAAAGTGGTAGGAGTTTGCGACTCGGTTTGCGCGGATCTTATAAAAAGAGGTGTGAAAAAAGAGAAGGTACTAAAAATCTACACTGGCATTGATACGCAAAAATACACGCCAGAATTTAAGATAAATATGAAAAAAGAATTTGGCCTAAGTGACGATGTGGTAGGTGTTTGTATCGTTGCAGTGCTAAGAGCTGCTAAAAATCATAAGCTCTTAATCGATGCATTTAGTGAACTAAATTTGCAAAATTCCGCCCTTTTTATCGTAGGTGATGGTCCACAAAATGACAACCTAAAAGAGTATATAAAAGATAAAAAAAATATCTTTATGCTTGGCAACAGAACCGATGTGAGCGACTTTTTTGGCTCGCTTGATATCTGTGTGTTGCCTTCAGATATGGAGGCTATCGGTGGAGCGTTGCTTGAAGCGTCTTCGTGCAAGTTAGCCACTATCGGAAGCGACGTGGGCGGTCTTGGCGAGGCAGTGAGTAATGGAAAGAGTGGATTTTTATTTCAAAATGGCGATAAAGAGGGGCTAAAAAAAGTGCTTGAAAGGCTTATTTTGGATGAAAATTTAAGAAAACAGATGGGTGAGTTTGGCAGAGAGTACGTAAAAGAAATTTTTAGTATAGAAAAAATGATAGAAAACACACAAAATTTATATATGGAACTTGCAAAATGAGTGTAACAGTTTTAATGTATCATCATGTGCTGAAAAAAAGTGGGTTTATTGCAAGTAGCGTAGATGATTTTAGAGATCAGATGAAATTCTTGGCTCAAAATGGCTACAAATCGCTAAGTTCGGCTGAGTTTGTGGCATATAAAAAAGGTGAGCTTAGTGTGCCTAAAAAGAGTGTATTTATCACATTTGATGATGGCTGGAAGGATAATTTTGTCTACGCATATCCTATTATCAAGGAATTTAATCTTAAAGCGACTATTTTTCTAGTTGCTGGCTGGGTAGAGCAGGCGAGTAGAAAAAGTGGCGAGTTTATAGAGCTAGATCATAACGAATACAAAAATGCTGCACCAACTAGACCTGAAGATGTCTTTTTAAACTACGAGGAAATAGTAAAGATGAAAGAGTGCTTTGACTTTCACTCGCATACTTATACGCATTTTGATGATTATTTTGGTATTTGTGAAATGAAAGAAAATTTTACAAAATGCAAAGAATTTATGTATAAAAATTTTGGCTTTGATGACAAGCTTCTTTGCTGGCCAAGAGGTAAATTTAATGATGAGCTAAAAAATGTGGCAAAAAGCGTTGGCTATGAGGTATTTTTTACAACAAAGCGTGGGATAAATAAACCCGATGGTGTGCTTGATGATATAAGGCGAATAGCGGTAAAAAAAGATGCAAGTTGGCTAAAAAAGACACTATTTATCTATCAAAATGACTTTTTAGGCTCACTATATTCAACACTAAAATCTTAGGAGAAATTTTTACTTTGTAAAAATTCTCTCATTTTTAGCAATATGTTTTTCGTAAAATCTTGAAATTTTGTATGAGAAATTTTTATTATATTTTTTAAAAAGAGAATTTATCCTATCTTTTTGCTTTCTCTGCATCTCTAAATTAGAGTTGTTAAGCTCCTCTGGATGAGAAAAGATATTACTAAAGTACATTTTTAGATCAGTGTTTTTTAGGATCGCTTCCCATTTATCGGCTCCGTAAAGGCCATTTTTGTAAAAATCAAGCAGAGCTTTTGCACTCTTTCTTGTTAGAATGTAGGCAGCCGTTCTATATATACTAGCGTATGAGTATGGTGAGATAAGATATAAATTTTCTTTTATTTTTTTGCCAAAAGCACGAAATCTACTATTTAATCCATCTTGCACACCGCATATCAAAATGCTATCACTACTTATATCTTTGCATAGCAAAAAGGCTTCATTTATTAGTTCGTCATTTCCAATAACATCATCCTCTAATATTAAAGTAAATTCCGCATCGCCTTGTAAAAAATCCTCATAAGCTTTTATGTGCGACATTGTACATGCTAGCTCACCTGGTGTCGCAATTAATGGCGGTATTTTAAATTTATAATCTTCATCACAAGATTTTAACAAGCAATCTATCATGGCGCTGTAATACTCATTGACGCTAAAATTTTTAGCATCAACTGCATCTATTATTTTAAATTCATCATATCTTTTAAATTGTCTTTGTAAATTTTGCCTTCGCTCTTCATCTCTTTTTAATGATATTACATAGATGGGATTATTCATTTTTTGCTCCAACTTTTGAGTCAAATTCTAACTTGACTTTATATGCAAGGCCTGCTAGATCAAGCTCTTTTTTGTTTATATGCTTTTGGGTGTTGATTAAATCGTTACTAGAATTTCTTTTATAAATTCCAGCGATTCGAGCTTCTTCATCAGCGTTTAAAATACAAAGAATGTCACATTTACTTATACGTAAAAGTGGGTTTGCGCTTACGTATATTACGACTTTTACGAATGGCATGATAAATTTAAAAAATGGTTTTAACTCATCTTGATGATCGCTTTTGATTTTTATCTTTGGACGAGCTATAAATAAATTTAGACTCATTACATCATCATCGATTACAGCGATTTGATAAGGTTTAAAGTTTTTAAATCCATTTTTTCTAATTTGTTTTGCAAGTGTACTTTTGCCACTGCCGTGAAGCCCAGTAAGAGCGATTAAGGCCTGTTTTTTATCTTTTAAAATTTCTTTACAAGCCTCATTTAATGCTTCAAGCATTATTTATAGCCTCTATTTCTAAAATTTGAATATAAATTTCCTAGTACCGGCGTAGAATAGATAAAAAGCTTCTTTTTAACTCTAAAAATGTAATCACTCTCGCTCTTCGCGTTGTTTGATATATCAATGCGTCTTATCTTAAATTTATCATCTCCTACGCAAAATCCACCATCTATCACACTAAAAGCAAAGTCATAATACTCTCTTACAACTTTTAGTGAAAGCTCGTTAAAGTGCCCTTTTGGAAAGCAAAAGCCAAATTCTTGTTTTTCAGGAAATAGCTCTTCTATCTTAGCTAGCGAGCTAGAAAATTCCTCTCTTAATTTTTCTTCATCGTTACTTTTGCAGGAAAAGTGGCTCGCTGTATGGCTATCAAACTCAAAAAGGCCACTCTCTTGCATCTGCCTGATCTCGTCTAAATTTAAAAAATACTCCGCATCTTTTTCGTAGTCTATTTCTTTATGTTTTTTAAATGCAAAGTCGTAATCTTGTCTTTTAAAATCTTTGATCTTATCTGTTATCAAAAAGCACACAGCTGGGATATTTAGCTCTTTTAAGATAGGAAATGCAAATTTATAATTATCAAAATATCCATCATCAAAAGTTAGTAAAATGCTCTTTCTTGAGGCTTTTACTCGGCCACTAGCTATATCTTTAAACTGGCTGTAGTTTATAAATTTATAGCCCTCATCTAGCGCCATAAGAAGTGCTTTTTTAAATAGCTCTGGTTTAATGGCAAAGTCATTTTCATTGTTATTGCAGTGATGCATCGTTAGCACGCAAACTGGGTAGTTCATTGTTGCTCCAGTAAATTTTTAATAGCCTCTTTTAGCGCTTTATGGCTAAAGTGTTCATCCACAAATTTAAAGGCGTTTTGTGAGTAAATTTTGGCTTTTTCAGGCTCATTTATCAGCTCCAAAATGCACTCTTTTAGCGAAATTTCATCTAAATTTTTAGCACAAAGCCCACGCTCTTTATCTTTAACTAGCACGTTCATCGGTGCGTTGTCATAGACCACGATAGGTACTTTTGAGCTCATTGCTTCAAGCAAAACTGTACCAAGCCCCTCAGAGTGCGATGCAAAGACGTAAATATCAAAGCCTTTTATGATATTTGCCGCGTCTTTTCTAAAACCAGTAAATATAATCTTATCTTTATTGCTAAAAATCGAGGCAATCTCATTTTTTGTGCTTTCACTGATATTTCCTGCAAAAACTATTGTGGCGTCCTTCTCTTTTAAAATCTCTTTTGCTGCATTTGCAAAGTCATAGACACCTTTCTTGCGGTAAAGCGAAGTAAATGTACCGATAACTAGCTCATCTTGAGATATATTAAACTCATCTCTAAAAGTACTTTTTGTAGCATCTATCACCTCCACATCAACTGTACTTGGCATAAAAACTAACCTATCTTTGCTAACGCCGATGCTTAGCAGGTACTCTTTGACACTATCTGAGATGTATAAAATTTTATCAAATAGTCTTTTGTGCATGAGTTTTGAAAGGAAGCCTTTTATAGGAAAAAGATTATGCCTTTCCTTGTAAAATTTAACGCCTTTACTTCGGTAAAATAGTCCAGCAATTGCCCCAACCCAGCTATCAGTCGAGCCATGTGTGATTACGATATCTATCTTGTTTGAACTTATCACTTCGCAAAGTGCTGGTACGCTTTTATAAAAATTTTTCTTATTCATCTCTTGTGCTATAACACTAAAGCCTTCTTCTTTTGCAATACTTTCTATCTGAGAGTTTGGATTACAAAAAAGTATGACATTGTGACCCATCTCGCGCATAAAACGCATCTCATTTAGCGTCTTATTTTGCTCGCCACCCCAGTTAAAAAGTGTCTGCGTGTGAAGAATGTTCATCTGCCTATCCTAAAATTTCTTTTATTTTGGCTTTTATTTTTGGCATTTCGTCGCTAAAATCCATCAAGGTCTTTTCTATGCCATGCTTTGCTATACCTTCTTTGTCGCAAGGCACAAAGTCCCAGTCTTTTTGATAGACGATGTGTTTGCCCATACTTTGGATGCCATTTTGCGCTGTGTAGCCATTTTCCATGAGTGAGTTATCCCAAGGTCCCCACTCAAAAGCATTGCTTGGACCAAAAAAAGCGATCACAGGCACGTCATTTGCCGCAGCGATGTGCATTATAGCTGTATCTACTCCGATAAAAAGGCTTGAATGCTTTGATAGGGCGATCGTTTGTTTCAAATTTAGCTTACCGCCTAAATTTATAGGCTCACTTTTGCAAATTTTTAGCACGCTTGCTAGCTTTTCTAGCTCATTTTCTTTATTGTCGCTTGTTAGCACGACCTTTACGCCAAGCTCATTTTCGCAGTAGTCGATGAGCTCTGCCATGCTCTCATCATTTGCGCATTTAAACATCCAGCGGCTTGTAAGATGCATATGTACAAAGCGTTTTGGTAAAATTAGATGCTCCACACTCTCGTCCGAAAATACACTCACCTTTTTGCTAACTGGTTCAAATCCCAAAGCCCTTAAAGCGTTTAGATTATGATCGATCGTATGTGAAAAATTTTCATAGTATTTTGCCTTGACGTTTAGAAGTTTATTTATTGATTGATTTTTGCCAAGAAAGCCTACTATTTTTTTGATCTTTGCGTATTTTGAGATGATTATACCACGATCCCCTGTGGTTGTTTGCACGGCCATATCGTATTTTTCTTTTTTGATGGCTTTTATAAATTTTATCTCGGTAATTAGTTTTTTAAAAAAGCCAGAATTTGCACTTTGTCTATCGTAAATGTGAATTTTATTTATGTAAGGATTTCCTTCTATCATCGCTTCTGTGCCTTTGTTTAGGGCAAAGTCAATGGTTGCATCTGGGTAATAATGGTGCAAATTTTCAATAAGAGGCGTAGTCAAAAGCACGTCACCGATGTTTCTAAATTTAATCACAAGTATTTTCATTTTATATATTTCCAAAATGTGTACTGAGCATAAAGTCTGGCTATAACATAGCCAGCAAAGCCCTCTTTAAAGCCACCTTTTAGCACATAAAGCTTAAAAAATGTCCAAGCTGGGCTTGTTAGAGCTTTAAATAAATTCCTTTTTGCCCCCATGCTTGAGTAGCGATTTTGCTTAGCGATAAACTGCTCGATGCTCTCATATGCGTAGTGCAAGAAGTGATTTTTAAGCGCTCCAAGCTTTTGCGAGTTGTCATTTAAAATGACCTTTTCATGCACTGCTCTGCCATCAAATTTGGCAAAATTTTTGTTAAAAAGCCTCACCGTGTAGTCTGGATAGAGCCCCATATTTTTGATCGCTTTGCCAAAGAAAAAATTTAGCCTAGCTACGTTGTAGGCCATAAATTTTGGCTCTTTTAGTGTATTTACAAGCTCATTTCTAAGCTCATTTGTGATCACCTCGTCACTATCAAGTACAAAGATCCACTCATTTTTAGCTAGATCCACGCCCTTTTGCTTTTGCGCGCCAAATCCCAGCCAAGCTTGCTCGTGAAATCTCACGTTGCTAAAGCCATCACAAATTTGCCTTGTGCTATCTTTTGAGCCGCTATCAACCACGATGACCTCATCTACAAAATTTGTACTTTCTAGTACTTCTTGTAGATATTTTTGGCTGTTGAAAGTTAAGATGACGACACTTAGCATTTATACTCATTTTCGTAAAATCTTTTAAAGCGTTTGTGAAACCAAAAGTATTCCTCAGGCCTTGCTCTAACCATCTCTTCGCACGCACTGCACTGCATTTGCGTCGCTTTTTGCACGGCATCTTCTTTGTCAAACGTACTTATGTCAATAGGCTGCTCAAAGTAAATTTCGTTTAAATTTTCATCTTTTTGGTAGATAAATGCGTTTATGATAAGGGCATTTGTCTTTTGCGCTAGCACGCTTGCTGCTGGTGTGTGAAGCACATCTTTGCCAAAAAACTGCACCTTTATGCCATCTTTTGGAGCGGTGTTTTGATCGACTAAAATCCCTACTATTCGTCTAGCTTTTAGCGCTTTTAAAATATCTTTTGCACCGCCATCTTTGTCGATGAGCTCCACGTCAAACTGCGATCTGTTTGCTCTTAAAATTTTATCCATGATGCTACTATCAAGCCTTCTACCAAGCACTGAAGATGGCCCAAAATGAGCTGCGACAGCTAAGCCAAATATCTCCCACTGCCCAAAATGCGCTGTTGTAACTATAATAGACCTGCTAGACTTTATTGCGTCAAGCAAAAAGTGCTCATTTTTAAAAACAACTTGCTCTAGTATCTTTTGTTTTGTCGTGTTTTGATTGAGGATGAAATTTATACCAAGATATTTTGCGAAGTTGTAGTAGCATTTTTTGGCGATTTCAAGCTTCTCTTCTTTAGTTTTTGACTCGCCAAACGCAAGATTTAAATTTGTCATAACGACGTGGAATCGCTTTTTATTAAGCTTCATATACGAAAAAGCTAAAAATTTAGCGAGCAAATCTCTAAGTGAGCTAGGTAGTAAAAATATAAAAAACTTTAAAGTATAAAAGCCAGCCAGATAGAGCCTATCCATTTAGTAGCCTTTTTGCAAAATTTGCAATCGTTTCTGGGAAAATCTCTCTTATGCAAAAGTCGTTTTTATCGATACTTCTGGCGTCTATTTGCTTGCCCATATCTATAACTAAATTTTTATCCGTGATGTAAGCATTTCTGTGGCTTGGACGGTTACCAAAAAGTGTGATAGAAGGCCTATTCATCGCCCAAGCAAGGTGTGTTAGGCCACTATCGTTGCCAATTACTAAATCACAGCTTGCAATGAAGCTTATCATCTCTTTTATGTTAAGTTTTTCAAGTAGCTTTGCCGAGGTGCCTGAGATGATCGCCTCAGCCCTTACTTTCTCGCTCTCACTTCCGTAGCAAAGGCAAATTTCGCATCCATCAAGTAGCCTGATCACATCTTTAAATTTGTTATAAATTTTGCTTTCTTCGCTTGCAAAGGCAGCGATCAAAACGCGTTTTTTATCACTTTCATTTTTATAAATTTCACTTGCTTCAAAGCAAGACATTTTTTCTAAAATTTCACTTGCTTCAAAGCTAAAATTTAGAGCAAAAGCTACAAGCGCCAAATTTCTAATGATTATATTTTCGTTGTAATCAATTTTAAATTTATGCCTATAAAGCCTGGCTGCGATCTTTTCTTTGACACTTTCTCTGCTAAATCCATAAGTTTGCTTGCCTATTATTTTTGCGACGATAGCTGATTTAAAAAGTCCTTGCAGATCGATCACTTTGTCAAATTTACCAAGCGTTTTTAGTATCTTGTAGCTTTGTTTAAAGCTTTGTTTAAGCGGTAAAACGACTAGCTCGTCGATAAGTGGATGGTCTTTTAAAAGGCTTGCAAAACGGGCATCAACTAGCCACGTGATATGGGCATTTGGGTGGTGCTTTTTGATAAACTGAAGCACAATAGCTGCGTGCACGATATCCCCAAGAGCGGAGAGTTTGACGATGGCTATTTTTAGTTGATTTTTGTTTTGCATTGATCACTTTAGATATAAATTTTTGGTATGATTTTAAAAAAAAATGCTTAAAAAAGGGCTAAAATGGCAAAAAGTTACATCTGTGTCTTTGACTGCGAGACGATACCTGATGCAAATTTGATAAGAAAAATTTATGGCATTAATGGGAGCGATGAAGATGTGAGCGTGCAAGCGATGGCGCTGCAAAAAGAGGCCAGTGGGAGTGAGTTTTTGCCTGTGATGTTTCATAGAGTAGTCGCCATCTCTGCTGTTATGGCTGATGAGTACGGCAAATTTTTAAAAGTTAGCACGATGGAGGGCAAGGATGAGCGCGAGATCATCGCTAAATTTTTAAAATTTATAAATGATTATAACCCAAGGCTTGTTAGCTTTAATGGAAGGGGTTTTGACCTGCCGATGTTAATGGTGCGTGCGATGCGCTACAATCTAAATGCGGTGGCATATTATGAGAGCGAAAATAAAGAGCTAAATAAAAACAAATGGGAAAACTATAGGGCAAGGTATTCGCCTAAATTTCACCTTGATCTGCTTGATTTTATAAGCGATTTTGGAAGTGTGAGAGGGCTAAAACTAGATACTCTTTGCGCTAGCTTAAATTTACCTGGAAAATACGACGTGCACGGCGATCAGGTGCTTGAGCTTTACTACGCAGGCGAGCTTGATAAGATCAACGAATACTGCGAAAGTGACGTACTAAACACCTACTGGCTCTTTTTAAAATTTGAGCTTTTACAGGCGAATATCTTACAAGATGACTATATAAATCACCTAAACATGATGAGTGAATTTCTAGCCAAAAACTGCGCTCACAGAGGATACACTGAGATCTTTTGCGCTGCGATAAGCGACGAGCTAGCTAGACTTAATGGCAAGCTTGATTACGAGATCAAGGTTCAAAAAGAGAGTGAGGATTACGAGGAATTTAATGATTTTAGTGATCTTGACGGCACAAAAGATACACCAGAGCAGCTAAAGGAGCGTTTGGTAAGACAAGGGCTTGATGGGCTTTTAAAAAAAGCTAGCGAGGTTACGTCAGCTGCCAAAAAAGATAAGAGTTTTGCCGAAGAGAAACTACCTGAAATAAATTTAGACGAAGAGTAGAAATTCTACGCTTTTAGGCCGTAAAATATCTTTTTGCTACTCTATGGAATTAATATCCTGATCCGCAGAATATCACGGGTACTCAAAGCCAAATTCATACTCTTTTAAAACTCCATTA
This sequence comes from Campylobacter concisus, assembly GCF_003048575.1. Lineage (NCBI taxonomy): Bacteria > Pseudomonadati > Campylobacterota > Epsilonproteobacteria > Campylobacterales > Campylobacteraceae > Campylobacter > Campylobacter concisus. The sequence goes on from NZ_PIRZ01000003.1 coordinate 95,463, forward strand.
GAAAAGATGAATTTCTCGTAGTAGAGTGGTATATCAAATTCTTGTAAGAGTTTGCTTTCATTTTGCTCAGTGATGTAGGTGACGATAGAAATGGCGTTTTCTTCTTGTAGATCGTTTGGTTTTTAAAATTTGGTCTTATTTGTCGCCAAGTTTTATGCCAGAATTTGTAGTGAAATCTTTTATTATATTTACTTTTGCAAAATATTTTTGATGCTAATTGGATCATCTATGACTGTTAAGTTACCTTTATCTCACTATCTTCTATTTATTTGAATTTTCCGGTCGATATTCTAGTGGCTTTGCTAAGTATTAAGAGCTCAAAAACACATAAAATTATCCTATAAATATATTTACTTTTTAATATATTACTCAAATTACCTAGTTACTGCTTATTTTTCATAAAATTTTTTCTCATGTCATTAAGAATTTTTGGAGTGATTTGATTTATATAAAGTTTATTCTTTTTACCATGATCTGTATAGTAGTTTTCTATCTTATTAATTTTTTCATCGTTTGTAGTTTCATCTATATATCCAAATTTCCAAATGTACTCATATAAATAAAATTCTGAGGCTAAATTTTTAAAAAGTATATAAAAATCTACTATATTTCCGTCTCTGTCTTGGGTTCCGCCTTTAAACTCAATTATATTGCCACTAGCCGTAACACTCCACATAGACATATCGTCATAACAGAAACTCCATTTTTTTATCTTGTCTTTGTAAATAATGGCGCACTCTTTTATATCTATTGCCCGACCTAGATTGTCGTCATTATAATCACGTAAAATTTTTACAGAATAGCTATTACTGCCTATTTTAAAATAATAGTTGGATGTGTCTTTGTGTTTAAAATTTGGTATTTCGTCTTTTCCCATACCATTGCAAGCCAGCAATAATATTAATAAAAATGCACTATTTAAAAATTTGAAAAAATTCATATTCTATGATCCATCGGTACTATATCCATCAGGGTTTTTTATTAGGAATTTTTTAACAGCATCCGCGTCATATCCTTCACAATCATCGTCACACTGAAAGTCTATGATTTTTGCTAGAGGTGAAATAATGATCGAATTTTCTTTTTTGTTTAACTCATAGCAGTTGGTTGAGTTGCTCTTTGTGCCATTTAAAGAGTAGCTATTGATAACACAAAGATTTTTCTTTTGATTTATATCCGTAAAAAACACTGACTTTATTTCATCAAATATATCTATAATATCAGGTTCTACTAAGGTTTTATCTGTGTTTAAGAGCACCATTTGTGTTTTGTTGTTTTGTGTTTTTAAAAACGTAAGTACAGCTAAAACACCATCTAGTTTTACTATGACTGGTTTATGTGGCATTGTATTATTGCTATCTATTTTGCATTGCTCATAGTCATCTTTTGTCTATTGGCTTTGAAGCTTTTTAGAGATAAACATGCAGTTTATTTCGGCTATATTGGCATTTTTTTGAGGCTCAAAAGCGTTTAAATTTATGACTATTAGAAAGCTTAATAATAGTATGTTTTTAAATTTCATTTATATCCTTATATACATTTATTAATCAGGTAAATATCTTGATGTAAATTTATAAACATCTACGCTACCATTCCTTTCTTCATATAGCCATAGCTCACAGATATTTTCAGGATTAGTGTCAAAGAACTGAACCAAAAGAGTGTCTTTGTTTATCCATTTAAAATCAAAGTCATAAGAATAGTTATTTGCATCATAAGTCTTGTATCTTATATTTTTCATACATTCTATGTCTTTTATAGGAGGTTCATAAATAAGAACATTTAAAATTGGCTCTTTGTACATATTTAATATTGTATCTCCACGGTAAGTGACCATACTTTCAACCCAAATTTTCTTTGCAAGCTTTTTACAGTCTTTATTTAAAAATTTCTTAGGTATCGTCTTTTTCTCCAAACTATCGTAATAGTCATCTGTTGCAAATGATAAATTTACAGCTAAAAGTAAAGCTAAGATTATTTTAAAGATTATCCTCATAATATTTCCCCAAAAGTATTTTTATATCCCTCTTTTAATATCTCAATAGGATCTGCTAAGTCTTTACGCCTTTTAAATTTATTGTTTGGATCATTGGTGACGGTTAAAACATCACAATAGCTATTAAAAATTTTTCATTTTCATAGTAATATCCTATTTCTTCGGCTTTAAAAAAAGTAATTACAAAATCACGCACGCTAGCCCTATTTATCAAATTTTAAATATTTACTATCGCAATCTTTAAAATGATTATACTCGTTTATAGAGTTTCCGTAGTTTTGTATGACTATGCTATCATTTTCATACATCCCGTCAATCTTTTTAAATTTTATATAAAATCCACCTTCGCCATTGCTTTTTATGCTTGATATATAGCCTTGTGATTTTGTCTGATTATTATCAACTATCTTGTAAAAATACTTTGTCTTATTAGTATTTTTCGTTATTTCTATTGAAATATTACAAGGCTCATTCTTGTAAAACCCAGTTAAATTTATGTCTTTTGTGTAGGCATTGTGTGTCATAAACACTAGCACCATAAAATAAAAAACAACTATCTTGTTTGTCATATCTACCCACTCTTTTTTAACCGCATTATATCTATTTAACAAAGGCAAAACTATATCTTTTTGATCTTTCCATTCTCAAATTTATATTTTCTTTCATCTGATAGTTTTCCACTGCTTTTAAAATTTGGATCGCCATTGTTGGTTAGTGCATTTTTGTGTGGTTTGTCTATTATCAAGATGCCTTCATTAGTGACTTCGAAAAATGGCACACTCGCGCACCAATCTATCTCGCCTTGAAATTTTATCTTGTCGTCATCTTTCTTTTCAAAAATTCTCAAAGGCCCGTGTCCATTGCAAGCAGCATAGTTTTGTATGTCTTGAAATATCCACACTTCACTTCGATTCAATTTGGTATAAAATATTAAATTTGGTTCAAGCTCATGCTCACACTCTCTGCTATAAATCTTTTCATCGTTTATACTTATGGAGCATTTGTTGTCCTTGCTGTACGTTTCTATACTTAAGTTTTGGGCATTAGAAAATATAGCTAAAAGTAGCAATAAGTATAAAAATCTAGTTTTTATCATCATTTTTTCTATTCTCAGGCAAAATCAAATGACCATTTTTGTCTATTAAGGAGTATTGGATTAATAAAACATAGCTTGCATCCCAGTAGTGGTTATGCCCAAAACCCTCAATATCGTAGTCCTTATATTTTTCTTCAAAATTTTCATAAAGCTTTAAATTTTTTTATTTTTGTTTTGCGCTTATGCCTTCAAATTTTAGGTCTGATATAGAGATAGTATCTTCAAAAACCTCTTTAAATTTCTCATAGTCTTCGCCGTAAATTCTTCTAAATAGCTCTTTATCGTCCTTATAAAGCATTAAAGTTAGCTTTGCTGCAAAGTCTCTATATTTTTCACTTATACAACCTATACTTTCAGATACAAATAAAGCCTTGCTCTCTACAAAGCTATAGCCATACTCTTTTTTTAAGTATTTAATGCACTCCTTTTGGGTTTTGGCTATCCTCTCTCTAGCTATCTTTTGAGCCTTTTCTTTTAAATTTGGATTTTCTTTTACTATTAGATTATAAAGATCGCTAAAATAGTTATCTCTAAAAGAATTATAGTCTGACTGGCATATAAAGTCTTCTAAAGAGTATTTTTTAAATTTATATTTGCCCTTGGCATCATAGCAAGCAAAGCTTGGTAAAATAGTATGGCTGCCATAGTCCATTATGGGATCAAGTGGATAGTCGTTTATCTGCGAAAAGTCAGAGGCAAATTTTATCATAGCTTCGTCTGGGCTTAAAGGCTCGTAAGCATATAAATTTAAGCCTATCGTCAAGCTAGCTAATAATATAGTTTTAAATTTCATCCTATTTCCTAGCTGAAGTATCTTAAATGCTTTATCTATCTTTTTCTATTATGCGGTAAATTATATGCAATATAACAATGAATACAATTAAGGCTAAATTTATTAATGTTAGTACTGATATAAATGGTAAAAAAAGAAAGTCTCCAGTATCTGGATCCCAAAAAGTAGGATCTAAAAGATCTTTTGAGGTATTGTATAAAAAGCTACCACATCCGACCCAAACGTTTAGCGTGACAAATAAAACTAGCTTAAAAAAGAGCGTATCAAATTTTTGAGAGATCTTTTTAAATAGTGTACTAAGAAAAAGAAAGAGTAAGAATATGCCTATTTCAAAGAAAATTATGATTAAGATAAAATTTAAACTCATTAAAATTACTTGTAGAAAATTTATGCACTACTCCTCTTTTCTATTCTCTGGTAAAACTAAATGACCATTTTTGTCTATAAGGGAGTATTGGACTAATACTATATAAATTAGATCATGGATTTTGTAATTACCATAATTGCCAGTATAGTCATCATATTTTCTTAAAAACTCAGCATAAGGATTTTTGTCTGTATTTTTAATACCATTTAGCTCTACTTCTGAGTAAAGTATCGGCACATACTTTAAAGTATCTTCAAATACCTCTTTAAATTTCTCATAGTCTTCGCCGTAAATTCTTTTAAAAAGCTCTTTATCGTCCTCGTAAAGCATAAGTGCTAGTTTAGCTGTAGAGCTTCTATAGTGTGATTTTATGCAGTGAATAGTATTTGACATAACATCAGTATCGTTGCAATTTACCTCAAATTTTTTATAACTACGTGCTATGCACTTTTTCTTACTGTTTTTTATTCTATCCCTATTTATCTTTTCAGCTTGAACCTTTAAATTTGGTTTTTTTTTTACGATTAGATTATAAAGATCAGCAAAGTAGTTATCTCTAAAAGAGTTATAGTCTGACTGGCATATTAAATCTTCTAAAGAGTACTTTTTAAATTTATACTTGCCACTATTGTCATAGCATTTAAAGCTAGGAGTAATTGAATTGCCATTATTATAGTTTTCACCACATGATATAAGAATATTAACCTGTAAAAATCCTCCATAAGATGCTTTATTGGTAGACTCGCTCGGCATCATAGGTTCAAAAGCATATAAATTTAAGCTCATTAGAAAGCTTAATAATAGTATGTTTTTAAATTTCATTTATATCCTTATATAAATTTATTAATCAGGTAAATATCTTGATGTAAATTTATAAACATCTACGCTACCATTCCTTTCTTCATATAGCCATAGTTCACAACTATTTTCAGGGCTTGTATCAAATAGTTGAACCAAAAGAGTATTTTTATTTATCCATTTAAAATCAAAATCATAAGAATATTTTTTTGTATCATAGGCTATATATCTTATGTTCTTCATACGCTCTATATCTTTTAACTCTGGCTTAGGCGGGAAAAATATCATTAAGATCGGTTCTTTCCACATATTAGTTATTGTGTCTGATACGTATGTATATTTGCTTTCACAAAATATTTTTTTTACTAATTTACGACAATCTTTATTTAAAAGCTTTTTAGGTACCGCCTTTTTCTCCCAACTATTATCATAGTCATCTGTTGCAAATGAGGTACTTATTGCTAAAAATAAAATTAAGACTATTTTAAAAAATGCAGTTTTCATAGTGTTTCTCCAAACGTGTTTTTATATCCCTCTTTTAGTATCTCTAAAGGATCTGCTAGGTCTTTACGCCTTTTAAATTTATTATTTGGATCATTTGTGACGGTTAAAGGATCATCTTTGTTGGCCCCATTTGTAAAATACTCAAAGTGAAGCATGGTGACTATCTCGTTTTTAATTATTCCTGGATGCTTTCCATTATTGATCATAAATCCTGCATATCCTATAATCTGACTTTTTCTTACCTTATCGCCTGCTTTTACTTTTACTCTTGAAGGATCGACCTCTCCATATCTTATTATAAAGCTACCAAATTCTACTGTGTCGTATTGTATCGTTATGTGATTGGTTTTATAGTAAAACCTATCGGTACTCAATACTTCACCATCAGCTATAGATACTATCTCTACATTTGATGTAAATGCTTTTTCGTTATCACTAGTTTTGGATACTCTATCCGTATATAGATCTCTTGCAGCATGCTTTCTACCACCAAGTCTATCCCAATTAAATATAGCCTGACTCTGACCACTGTCTCCTAACATAAGTGTCCAGTCATATTCCATATCTTTATCATTTAAAGGCTTGATTTTTAGTGGGAAAACTATCTCATTTCCTATCTCTATCTTGACTAAGGCTTCCTCATCTCCATCTTTCCACATACCCTTATCTGCTCTTGTTATACTCTTTGACTCATTAAAAGAGCTTATGAAGCTATCCATATTATCTTTGCTTAGTAGGTTGATGCCATACTTGGTATCTTGGTTTATCTTTGTTTGACCTGTTTGGTTTGTATTGCTTTGGTTTTGATAGTTTGCGGAATTTGCTTCATCTATGTAAATTTGATAGCTCTTATTTGTCTTCTCATCACTTTTTAGCTCTTTGCTTAGCTTATCATCTTCATAGATACTTATCTCATTTGATGAGATATCTTTACTTATATATAAGTAATTATCATTTTTTATCAAAGCATCGTCTTTATTATCACTAAGCTTTAATTTAGCATCAAATGCCTTCTCTTTTATAGCATGCTCAAACTCATATATAACTAGCTTATCATCTTTAAATTTAATATATAGAGGTATCTTTATATCTATCCTTATATGATTTTTGCCATATCTTGTAAAAAACTTAAATTTATCCTTATCACCTTCAAGATATGCAAAAAATACTATAGTATGACCACCTTGTTTTAGCTTATCTAGATCATCTTTTTGTATAACATCTGAAATTTTAAATGTTATCTCTTTGCCTTTTTGATCTTTTAGAGCTACTACATCTTTTGGATTTGATTTGGATAGCTCATCATACTCTTTACTTTTTATGACCTTATATCCCCAAAGTATCTCTTTATATCTCTTACTACCTTTTTCTTGTTTATATATAGCCTTTAAGCATATTGGCTCATTTGTCTTAAATGGATACTCACTATCAGAGATTACATTTGTTATATGATCTGTTATATCTCTTAACGAGACCTTATTGCTATAGCAAAAGTTAGAGTTACTCTTATCTTGATATCCTAAAGATATTACAGCTGTATCAGTGTGAGCATGAATATCTTTAGTGCTATAAACTTTACTTAGATCACTTGAATAAAGTATAAATTTAGTATCTCCTTTATTCTCTTTATCTATTGGGATATTAAATGTAGCTGTATATGAGTTCTTGATATCTGAGTCTTCATTTTTTACTAAAGATATACTCTCATATATACTTTTATCAAAGCAGTGATGAAGATATATCTTATCTATATCTTCACTTGCCTTACCATCTTCGTTTTCAATGATGAGATTATTTATTGTAAGAGTAAGACCTGAACTTGATGCTGATGTAGGCACTATATTGTTGCCATGAGCTAGACGAAGCTTTATATCAAACATAGCTGAATCTTTATCATCTCTTAAGGTAAAGCTATTCTCTTTGGCGAAATTTAATAAGAAGAAATTTAGGTGTTTGTTGTTAGACGTTTGGTCTTTAAAGTACTTCATGCTTATAACGCCATCTTCTAGCTTATACTCTATATCATCGCTATTTTGCTTTATGCTAGTAAAGGTAGCACCATTTATCTTATCTTCTTCATTTTTGTTTTCTTGATAGAGTATTACCGTATCTTTACTCTTTGCATTTTTAAATTTTATCTCTTCATTTTTACTATCTTCATAAGAGTCAAATTTAAAGTCAGTAAGTATTAGCTCACATAAATTTACCTTGCCGTAGTTTGGCCTACTAGAATTTAGCTCCTTTGGATTTAGCTCACTGCAATCAAATGGAGTCTGACTAGCTAGAACAACGGTAAATTCGCTCTTTTTAGGTTGAAAGACTCTAATAGGAGTTGTCATCTTTCTTGGACATAGCAAGAGTATATTTTCTTGTTTGTAAAATTCCTCCTCTCTTTGCCTTAAGAGCTTATTTATTCTTGAAGTGTTTGAAGCATTTGAGCTGATTAAATTTACGCAGTATATGTTTTCAAGGCTAAAGGTCTTTGTACTTTGAGTGCTTAATAAAGAATTTATCTTTGTAACAAATGGCTGAAATAAAGCCTCACATTTTGATGCATCTGATGCATTTAAATTTGACTCATTTTCTTGAAGCTTCATAAATTCTAAATGAGTGACGTTTTGGACGATCTCTTTATTGTTTTGGTTTTTTGATTTATATTTTGCTTTGGATATATTTAAATGACTAAAAACATCTATGCACTCGACAAAATTAACATTTTGCTCATCGCTTTCATAAAGCCCAAACTGAGTTGAAATTTTTTCTCGCAAAAGAGATGTTTTATTGCTTGCCTCATCACTAAAGCTCTCATATGCTAGCCAAAACCAGGCCTTAAAACGATTTTTGCTTTTGATGTAGCTTGCTAGGGACGGATCAATATTACTTTTCTTGTTGATATAAAGAAGTGCTAAAAGTGCGACATGCTCTCTTGAAATTTGGCTGTTTTGTGTATCTGAAGTAAGTGAAACGGCTTGTAAATTTTCTAGTGGAGAGTTGTTTAATTTTTGATTTATCTCTTGGATTAGCGGTGCAAGCTTTTGCTCCAAGATAGCATTTAGCTGATCTTCTGAATTAAATTCAAACTCAGGCAAAGTATCGGCACTTCCAGACTTTGCATAAGCCCCTTTTGCGGCATCATTTATCTTTTTAAAAAGCTCATCTGTATCTATCTTTTCTATGGTAGCCGTACTCGTGGTGTTAGTGATAGTTCGCTTGACATCTTTTATGACTTTGTCTTTGTTGTTTTTATAAATTTGAGCACAAATAAGTTCTATATCATCTTTTAAGCTAAAGCCATATCCAATAAGTAGTTTGTTGTTAGATATAAATGGCCTACTTATGTCATTGTCATATGAAAATTTTATAATATCTATTAAATTTCTTTTAAAATTTACATCATTTCTGGGCGTTAGAGGCATTAAACTTCCTTGGAAATTTTTGCTAAATATTAGCACAAACTTAAAAAGTATTCAACAATAAAACTTTATAGTAAAAATTTATGTCAAAAACATAAATTTGCATGTTTTTATTTTTAACAAGGCTACTTAAAAGGGTTTGTAAATTTAAAGCGCCTTTATAAACTCTTTAAATTTATCGCCTCGCTCGGCATAGCTCTTAAACTGATCAAGGCTCGCAGCTGCCGGGCTTAGAAGCGCTATCTCGTTGGTCTTTAGCTCTTTATTTATCTCATTTACAGCATTTTGTAAAAAATCGCATTTTAAAGCCGGTATGCCAAATTTAGTCGCTAATTTCATGAGTTTGTCACTATTTGAGCCAATGGCGTAAATTTTTACTCTTAAACTCTTTAAGCCTTCAAAAAGTGGCGTCATATCAACACCCTTATCATCGCCACCAAGTATTAGATGTATGAAATGATCTTTGTAGCGTTTAACAGCCTGTATGCTCGCGTCTATGTTAGTCGCTTTTGTGTCATTGACCCAGATTCTGCCATTTTTGTCGCTAAATTCTTCAAGCTTGTTTGCCTCGATGACGAAGGTATTTAAAAGCTCTACGTCGCAGCGGTCAAATAAAATTTTTTCCACCGCTAGTGCTAGCAGTGCATCAAGCAAAAATGGCGTTTTAAAATTTATATCATCTACGCTTACACCACAAAATTTAGCCAGATCACTCTCATCTTTGTAGGCGATCACTTTTGCCTTTGTTGGTGTGCTGGCGTAAATTTCTGGCACTATCGCCACGCTACTTTCGCTCATGCTAGCAAGTGGCTTTAGCTTAGCCTTTTCGTATTCGCTCATGTCTCCATGCCAGCTTAGATGATCTGGAGTGATCGGTAAAAGCACGTAGATGCCAGGTGTAGCGCGGTTTGTGTAGTACAGGGTAAATGAGCTAGTCTCAAGTATCCAAATTTTAGCGTTTGAGTCTAAATTTGCTAGCGCAATGCCGACGTTACCGCCCATGACTGAGCCCTTGCTCTCTAGTAGGTGCTGTGTCATCTTGGTTGTCGTAGTCTTGCCGTTTGTGCCGCTTATCCAGATATTAAATGGCAGATTTTCTTTATAAATTTCATAAAAATAGTCATACTCGCTTACCAAATTTCTAGCTTTTTTAATAAGCTCATGATAAGGCGGAATGCCTGGGCTTGGTATCTCTAGGTTGCTTTTTGCTGGATCAAATTCGCTAACTGGCAAAAGAGCGTTGCCAAACTCATCTTTTGAAATTTCACTAAATTTATCATCATAGATATCCCAAAATCCATCTTTTATGAAATTTTTAGCGATCGCCTTTATCGTGCTACCGTAGCCAAATAGCGATTTTCTCATGACTTTCCTTATCTGATCTTTAGCGCAGTTAGTGCGATTAGGTTTGCTAAAAGTGCGATGATCCAAAAGCGAACGATGATCTTATTTTCCGCCCAGCCTTTTATCTCAAAATGGTGATGTATAGGTGCCATGAGAAAAATTCTGCGTTTGAAAATTTTAAAGCTGCCCACTTGTAAGATAACGCTTAGGGTCTCAACGACAAATATGAGGCCGATGATGATGAGCAAAATTTCATTTTTGGTTGCAACGCCCATAAAGCCGATATATGCGCCAACGCTTAGGCTGCCGCTATCGCCCATAAAGACTTCGGCTGGATGGCAGTTAAACCATAAAAAGCCCATTAATGAGCCAATTAGAGCTGAAGAGACAACAACACTTTCGCCAACGCCTATGATCTTTGGTAAGAGCAAATATGAGCTAAAGACAGCATGGCCGCAGATATAAGCAAAAACGCCAAGTGTCAGAAGCGAAAATATAGATGGCACAGTAGCTAGCCCGTCAAGCCCGTCTGTTAAATTTACTGAATTTGAAGCAGCGACTATGACCAGTGTCCAAAAGAAAATGGCAAAAATTTTCATGTCAAAGATCGGTTGCTTATAAAATGGTAGGTAAAATTCAGTGTTTAACTCTTTGCTAAAGTACAAAAATGATGCGATCAAAAAGGCGATGAGAAATTGAAAAAATAGTTTTGCTTTTGGGCTTAGGCCGGCGTGATTTTTTGCTCCTAAAATTTTGCTGTAATCGTCCTTGTAGCCAAGCAGCGTAAAGCAAACTAGGCAAAAGAGAGATGTTAAGACAAATGCGTTATCAAGCCTTGCGCAAATTACCGTGGAAAGTACGGCTGTGAAGACAAAGACAAGTCCGCCCATAGTCGGCGTTTTGGCCTTTTTTTGGTGAGTTTGTGGGGCAAGCTCGTAGATAGGCTGGGCGGCATTTTTCGCCTTTGCCCAAGTGATAAATTTGGGCATCAAATAAGTTGTGAGTGCAAAAGCGATAAAAAAAGCAATACCAGCACGGACGGTGATGTATTGAAAGATATTAAAATTTAAAATTTCATAGATATAGTAAAACATGAGAGCCTTTATTTTTAAAAAAAGCAATTTTAGTATAATGGCCTTAAAAATTATCTAAAATTAAGGATAAATTTTCAAAATGAGTCAAAAAACTATTTTAATAATAACTGATGGTATTGGATTTAATAAAAGCGGTAAATTTAACGCATTTGAGGCGGCTAAAAAGCCAAATTACGAGAAATTTTTTAAAGAAATTCCAAACTCGCTCATAAAAACCTCTGGAAACGCTGTGGGACTACCTGAAGGGCAGATGGGAAACAGCGAAGTAGGGCATATGTGCATAGGAAGCGGACGAGTTTTGTATCAAAATTTGGTCAAAATTTCACGCAGCTTCGCTGATGGCTCGATAGCAGAAAATGAAGCCCTAAAAGCTCTTTTTAAAAAGTGCAAAAAAATTCACGTCATAGGGCTTTATAGCGACGGCGGCGTGCACTCTCACATGGAACATTTTGATGGTATGTGTGAGCTTGCCAGCAAAAATGGTTGCGAAGTTTTTGTTCACGCTATCACCGACGGACGCGACGTTAGCCCAAATAGTGGCATAAATTTCATAAAAAGCTTAGAGGCTAAATTTAAGGTAGCGACCATTTGTGGCAGATTTTACGCGATGGATAGAGATAAGCGCTGGGAGCGCGTAAAAGAGGCCTATGATAGCTTGGTAAATGGGGCAAATTTAAGCAGCTTATCGCCTAGTGAGTATCTACAAAAAAGCTACGATGAGGGCGTGACAGATGAGTTTGTAAAGCCAGCTAGTTTTAATGGCTTTAAAGGCATAGGCGAAGATGACGGCGTGATCGTAATAAATTTTAGAAATGATAGAGCTAGAGAAATTTGCCAGGCTCTAGGCGAGGAGAAATTTAGCGAGTTTGAGCGACCTTTTGCTATCAAAAATCTAATCACCATGACCGAATACGACGCAAATTTTAAATTTGAAGTGCTCTTTAAAAATGAAAAGATAAAAAACACCTTAAGCGAGGTCATAGCAGCGGCTGGATTAAGGCAGCTTCACACGGCTGAGACTGAAAAATATGCCCATGTAACATTTTTCTTTAACGGCGGTATCGAGGAGTTAGCCAGCAATGAAACAAGGGTGCTCATCCCTAGCCCAAAGGTAAAAACCTACGACGAGAAGCCAGAGATGAGCGCAGCAGAAGTTTGCAAAGCCGTGCTAAAAGGTATGGATGACGAGCAAGACTTCATCGTGGTAAATTTCGCAAATGGCGATATGATAGGACACACTGGCAACTATGAGGCCGCTATAAAGGCGGTAGAGGCAGTAGATACGGCTCTTGGAGAAATTTGCACTAAGGCAAAAGAGAAAAACTATGCGATGATCATCACGAGCGATCACGGAAACTGCGAAGAGATGCGTGATAGCAGCGGTGAGCTACTGACAAACCACACGACTTATGATGTCTTTTGTTTTGTGATGGCTGATGGCGTAAAAAAAGTAAAAAACGGCGGTCTAAACAATATCGCTCCTAGTGTTTTAAAGATCATGGGGCTTGAAATTCCAGCTGAGATGGACGAGGCGTTAATATAAAATAATGGAACTAGTCGAGTTTTTTGGAGCGGATAAAGTCATAACCTTTATGCTCCTTTTTGCACGTCTTAGTGGGCTTATCGTATTTTTTCCATTCTTTTCTCACAATCAAATCCCGCTTAGTGTAAAAACTTTACTAGTTTTTGCTCTTTGTATTGTACTTTTCCCGCTCTCACACACCCATGAGCATGCTATAAATTTTTTGATCATGGAAATTTTAAGTGAGGCTATGCTTGGACTTTGTGCTGGGCTTTTGCTAAATATCGTTTTTGCTATACTTCAAATGGCTGGCGAGCAGATCTCGATGATTATGGGTTTTTCGATGGCTTCAGTGCTTGATCCACAAACTGGTACAAATTCGCCAGTAATCGCAAATATTCTAAATTTCATCGCACTTCTTGCATTTTTGATGCTTGATGGACACCATTTAATATTACAGTTTTATTCCACTTCACTTTCAGCTATACCGCTTGGAGATTTTTATCCAAGAAGTGGTGTGATGAGCTACGCCCTAAAGCTTTTTGGCAATCTTTTTATGTTTGGATTTGTTCTGGCTTTTCCTATTATCGCACTTTCTATACTTTCAGATGCTATTTTTGGCATGCTTATGAAAACTATGCCACAATTTAACCTATTAGTCGTTGGTTATCCTATTAAGGTAAGTATCGGCTTTTCGGTTTTGATAGCTATTTTAGCTGGCATTATAAAAATCATAACTGATATGATGGTGCAGATTTTAAACGATATGCCAGCACTATTTTTTTAAGTAAATAGCAATGAAATTTATCATAGAATACAGCCTCAAGCTCTTCAAGGAGGGATCATGAAAGTTGCACTTGTAAACAAAAACCCCGCAGTTTCTCGCCTTATAACGTTAAGTTTAAATAAGCTAGGCATAGAATATAGCGAATTTGACGATGTTAATAGTGTTGGAGATCAATTTGATTATATTATCATCGATAGTGATATGGATAGCAGCGATGTTAATTTAAATCAAAAGATAATGTATCTAGCACCTAGAGGCGGTGAAAAGCCAGATTTTGCTGATGTTATGCTTGAAAAGCCCTTTTTACCAACAGAATTTATTAGTTTATTTGAACAAAACAAAAATACTGACAATGATAAAGAACTTGAGCTTGGACTAGATGAGTCTGCAAATTTTAATGACTTTGACGAAAGCAATAAAAACTTTGATGATTTAGAAAATTTTGAGCTTCCAGAAATTGATATGGGACTTGAAAATTTAGCAAAAGAAGATGATAAGGCAGATAAATTTGATAATGAGGCTTTAGATGATGAGTTTTTAAAAGAGGAGCTAAGTGAGCTAGAGACCGAGGATTTAAAGGATAAAGATATCAGTTTTGATGAAACAGACACTGAACTCATAGATGATGATATGATAAATGACATAGCTAGCAAATATATGGCTGATTCAGAAGATCTGGATAAATCCTTAGAGCAAAATAATGAGCCGCCTGTGATAAAAGAAGAGCATAGCAATGACTTTGATGAGCTTAGTTCGCTTGTGGATGAGATAGATGATATGGGTGAGAGCGACTTGGCTGATGAAGAGGCTAAAAACGAGCTTGATAAAATGGTCGAGCAAAATTCTCAAAATTTAGAAACTGCCGAGCTTAATGAAGATTTTGTAGATGATATAAGTCAAAGTAAAAAAGAGCTCAGCGAGATCGAGTCTTTGGATAAAGAGCTAAACGAAGAATCTAGCGAAGATAGCGAAAATTTTGATGAGCTAGAGACTGATTTTGGCAATGATGAAAATTTTGAGCCTGAAAGCAGCGAGGCAAATTTGATAGATGAAGCTAGCCAAAATTTAGAGGAAGATATAGATGAAGAATCTACCAAAGAAGCAGAGAAGATTTCTTTAGACGAAGATATAGACCTTGAAAAAGAGCCAACTAAAGAAGATCATGAAGAAATTTCTGAAGAAGTCCTTGCTCAAGAAGATCTAGGTATGGTAGATGAGGTGTTTGAGGAAGAAAATTTTAAAGAAGAGACGTTGGGTAGCCCAAATTTTGATGTAGCGTCTATTGAAGAAATAGATGAAAATACGATGCAAGCAGCATTTGGATTAAATAATGCACCACAAACTAGCTCATGCGATGAAACAAAAATCGATGCTGACTATAAAGAAGAGCTAACCAAAAAGATCACAAAACATGTCCATGAGTCGTTAAATGAAAGCTCGCTAAGAGATGTGCTAAAAGATATGAATATAAAGATAAATATAAGTTTTGAGGAAAAGTAGTTGCAAGGACAAATTTTAGTAATTTCTGGGCCTAGCGGAAGTGGAAAAAGTACGCTTTTGGGTCGTCTTTTAAAGGAAGAGAAGGATCTTTATTTTTCTATTTCAAGCACGACAAGGGCAAAAAGAGAAGGCGAAGTCGATGGAGTGGATTACTATTTTATAAAAGAAGATGAGTTTAAAAGCGGCATAGAAAAGGGTGAATTTTTAGAATGGGCGCAGGTACATAAAAACTATTATGGCACGAGTCTAAAGCCTGTTTTGGCAGCACTTGAGGCTGGCAAGATAGTTATATTTGACATTGACGTGCAAGGCTTTCACATCGCACTTGAGAAATTTAAAAGCTATATAACTTCAGTTTTTATCACGACTGCAAATAAAAAAGAGCTTAAAAAACGCTTGAAAAACCGCGGAACAGATAGCGACGAGACGATAGAAAATCGCCTAATGAACGCAGTTGGTGAGATGGAGCACATCTTAGAATATGATTATTTTTTGGTAAATGATGACATTGAAAAGAGTTATAAAGGCCTAAAATCAATTCTTAGAGCGATGAGGCTAAAAAGTACGAAAATAGACTTAAGGCGCGTTATTGATGAGTGGATAGATTGCTAGAAATTCAGGAATTTATGATAACATTTTGAAAAATTTATTGAGGAGAAAAAATGGGTTCTTTTAGTATTGGTCACTGGCTAGTTGTTTTAGCGATTATTGTTTTACTTTTTGGAGCAAAGAAGATCCCAGAACTTGCAAAAGGACTAGGCAAAGGCATAAAGACTTTTAAAGCTGAGATGGAAGATGCAACACCTGAAAAAAGTGAGAAAGTCGAACATAAAGAAGAGAGTGCTGCTAGTCAAAAAATAGAAGAAACAACTAAAAACGCATAGGTTTTAGAGTTGAAAAATAAAATAAAAGCTGAAATTTCAAAGGTTTTAGAGCGTGAATTTGTGCTTGAAAAGCCAAAGGATAAAAATTTAGCCCACTATGCAACGCCACTTTTTGGCCTTGCAAAGGAGCTAAGAAAGTCGCCGGCCATGATAGCTAGCGAGTTTGCTGATAAATTTAGTGATAGCAAGATAGTCGAAGCCAGTGCGGTAAATGGCTACTTAAATTTCAAGCTAAAAAGCGAGTTTTTAGATGAAATTTCAAAGCAAATTTTGTTAGATAGCGAAAATTTTGCAAAAGAAGATGCGAAAAAAGATAGCTATTTAATAGAATACATCAGTGCAAATCCAACTGGACCGCTTCACATCGGGCATGTTAGAGGCGCAGTTTACGGTGATACTTTGGCAAGACTTGGCAAAAGACTTGGCTATGCTATCTCAACAGAATACTATATAAACGATGCTGGTAATCAAATAGATCTGCTTGGTACTTCGATATCGCTTGCGGCAAAAGAGCAGCTTTTTAATGAAAGCATCGTCTATCCAGAGAAATACTACCGCGGAGATTATATTTTAGATATCGCTAAGCTTGCAAATGAGAAATTTGGTAGGGAAATTTTTTATGATGAGAGTAGAAACCTCGAGCTTGCCGAGTTTGGCAAGGATATCGTGCTTGAGATCATCAAAAAAGATTTAGCAGATGTTGGGATATTTATAGAGAGCTGGGCTAGTGAAAAGGCTCTTTATGACGGCCTAGAGCCAACTATAAACAAGCTAAAACGTTCAAATCAAATGTATGAAAAAGAGGGCGCTACTTATATCGCTTCGACCACACTTGGCGATGATAATGATAGGGTTGTCGTTAGAAATGACGGCAGACCGACATATTTAGCTGGTGATATCATCTACCACAATGCTAAATTTGAGAAAAATTTCGATCACTACATAAATATTTGGGGTGCAGACCACCATGGATATATCGCGAGGTTAAAAGCTGCAATAAATTTCCTTGGATATGATGAAAACAAGCTTGAAGTGATACTCATGCAGATGGTTAGCCTGCTAAAAGATGGTAAGCCATACAAGATGAGCAAGCGCGCTGGTAATGCCGTGCTGATGAGCGATATCGTAAGTGAGATCGGTGCTGAGGCGCTTAGATTTATCTTTATAAGCAAGGCAAATACGAGTAGTTTGGAATTTGACGTAGATGAGCTTAAAAAAGAGGACAGCTCAAATCCGATTTTTTATATAAACTATGCTCATGCTAGGATAAATCAAGTCTTCGCAAAGGCTGGGAAAAATGTTCAAGATGTAATCAATGCAAACTTCGAATACCTAGACGAAAATGCTAAAAATTTACTTTTTGAAGCGCTAATCTTACCTGAAATTTTAGAGGATGCTTTTATCTCAAGGCAGCTTCAAAAGATCCCAGACTATTTGAAGTCACTAGCTGCTAGTTTTCATAAATTTTATAATGAAAACCGTGTGGTTGGAAATGAAAACGAAGATAGCTTGCTAAAAGTTTTTGCAGTTGTCGCTATCTCGATAAAAACAGCATTTAACATAATGGGAATCACAGCTAAAGATAGGATGTAGAATTTTGGCTAAATACAATAAAATTAAATTTGAAAAAAGGTTTATTTAAAAATATCTCAAACTCATGATGCTCTTGAGAATTTAAACACCTTTTTTCTCAAATACAATCGCAATAGTTTTTACTATAATCTTTATCTCCAGCCAAAGTGACCAGTGCTTTATGTAGTAAAGATCATACATCAGCTTTTGCCTGGCGTCGTGTGTATTTGAGCCATAAGGGTAGTTTACCTGTGCCCAGCCCGTGATACCAGGTCGAACGATGTGACGTTCATTGTAGTAAGGTATCTCTTTTTCAAAGAAATTTATCCAGTGTCTTCGCTCAGGCCTTGGTCCTATCAGATGCATTTGCCCTCGAAAGACATTTATACACTGCGGCACCTCGTCTATACGAGTTTTTCGCATAAATTCGCCAAACTCAAATACTCTTTCATCATTTTCACTAGCAAATTTTGCCCCATCTTTCTCGGCATCTTCCATCATCGAGCGAAATTTGATGCATTCAAATTCTCTGTTGCCCAGCCCAACCCTGTTTTGCAAGAAGTAAAGGCTACCAGGGGACTGCTCGTCTATCTTTTTCTTTACATAAAATTTAAGCACAAAAAGCATCACAAGAAGCATCGAGCAGCTTACATAGTCGATCACACGTTTTAAGGCGTATTCAAGGGCATTATAAGGCTTGATGTCGTTTAAAAAGTTTAAATTTTCCCCATTTTCTGGGATATAACATTTGTGCAGATAAATTTCTAAAAAATTCTCTACGTTTAGAAATTTTATCTTTTTATACTTCGTTTTAAACTGCAAAAGCGTGAGAAATCTCACCAGTTTGCCATCAACTGGCTTTGCGGTATTTAGCACGATTAGCCTTTGATCGCCTGATTTTATGAGATTTTCTAGTGCGCTTCGCAAGGCTTTTGCGTCGCTATTTTCATGGGATAAAAAATTTACCTGGCCAAATTTCTTCCTAAGCTTCTCTAGCTCGAGTTTGGTGAAAGTATATTTTTCGCCAAGGATGATCATGGGCCTATCCCTTTATCTTTATTTTAAATTTGCATTATAAAATTCGTCTAATTATACCCAAACGTGCTAATTGCATTTTTAAAAAATAGATTAAGGTTAAAATATGTCTCATAAATTTCTTGCTGTGCTTGTTCTGGCGCTAATCTGTGCCATTTCTTTTGCACTTTCAAACACGGTTTTGGCTAAATTTCACACCAGCCCGCTCATCATCTCGATCATTCTTGGCGCCATTTTTGCAAATCTTTTCACCAAACAGACTCAAATTTTAAAATCAAGCGGCGTCGTAGCGGTCGCTGGAAAGCAAATTTTAAGGCTTGGCATCATACTTTTTGGCTTTAACATAAGCCTTAGCGAGATCGCAAGTGTTGGCACTCTAGGCGTGATATATGCAGCTTTTATGGTATTTGCGACCTTTTGCTTTGCGCTTTTTACCGCTAAGGCTTTGGGGCTTAGCAAAGATAGTGCCGTGCTCATTGGCTCAGGGGCAAGCATATGCGGCGCAGCTGCTGTTATGGCTACTCAAAATGAGATAAAAGCAGACGCAAACAAGCTTGCTATCGCCATTTGCACGGTGGTGCTCTTTGGGACGATTGGTATGTTTATCTATCCATTTATCGCTAAATTTCTAGCTCTCACGCCACACCAAACCGGCTTTTTTATCGGTGGCTCACTTCATGAGGTAGCCCATGTAGTCGCAGCCTCAGCAGCATTTGATAGCACAGCAAGCAGCACCGCCGTCATCATAAAAATGCTTCGTGTCATCATGCTAGTACCATTTTTGTTTTTGCTAAATTTCTTAAATTTAAGCCAAAATAGCGGCGGCTCAAAGCTAAAGAGCATACCATGGTTTGCGCTATTTTTCTTAGTGGCGATCTGCGTTAGATCTTTGCCATTTTTCTCTGAAATTTTGGTACAAATTTTAAAGCTAGCTGCTAGTATCTGCCTTTGTGTTGCGATGTGCGCTTTGGGGTTTGGGATAGATAGGAGTATATTTAAAGCGACGGGCAAAAAGCCATTTTTGCTAGCATTTTTTATATTTTTATGGCTTATTTGCTCATCGCTTGTGTTTGTTAAGACTCTTTGCTAGTTTTTAGCTTTTGCAAAAACTCTTCGATGTTGTATTTTGCTCTGTAAGCTGGGCTTAAAAGATGTATCAAAATGTCGCCAAGGTCCATCACAATCCAATCAGGCGAGCTCTCAGTGCCTATAAATTTCTCTCCAAGAGGCTTTAACTCCTCTTTTAGATCCTCGCTCAGTGAGTAAGCGTGCCTCTCGCCAAGCGTTGTAGCGATAACTACGGCCTTTACGAAATAATCATCTCCGCTCATATCAAACACTTGTATCTCTTCAGCCTTTTTTGCGTCTAAAACCTTAACTATACTTTCGGTGCGCTCTTGCATTGATCTCTCTTGCATTTTAAATCCTTGGTAAAAATTTATGATCTCATCTTTTATCTCGCTAGGTAGCTCATCAAGCCCTTTTTGATGCCTGATCTGCGACGAGCTAACATCCACGTGCACGTCCATTTTTTGTAAATTTCGCGGAATTTCTATGTGATTGCGCTTGGCGATCACAAACTGCACTAAATTTTTTAGCTCCTCATATCCGTGCCACTTATCAAGCGTGGCTAGGTGGTCCGCGCCTATTATGAGATAAAATTTCTCTATCTTGAATTTCTCATACAAATACTTAACCGTCTCTATGGTAGGCACCGGGCGAGCTAAATTTATCTCATAGTCTGAGATCTCGACCTTCTCTAGGCCGCCCCAAATTTCTCTTATCCACTTTAGTCGAAGCTCTGGCGGAGCTGAAAATTCACTCTTAAAAGGACTTATAAAAGTTGGCATGATGATGAGCTTGTCGACATCAAGGCCACTTAGTGCCATTTTCACAATGCTATCGTGTCCTAAATGAACCGGATCAAAGCTCCCGCCAAAAAGTGCTAACTTCATCTATTAAAGTGCCTTGTTTATATTTGTTTTAAAATTCTTTTTTGTAGAATTAGGCGTAATTATATCAAAAGGAGCTAAGATGTCAGTTAAAGTAGCAATAAACGGCTTCGGGCGTATCGGCAGGTGCGCTGCTCGTATTATTTTAGAGCGAGACGACGTTGAGCTTGTCGCTATCAACGACACGGCGACGCGCGACATGACGCGCTATCTGCTCAAATACGACAGCGTGCACGGCGAATTTAAGCAAGACGTTAAGGTGATAAACGACGATTTTATAGAAGTAAACGGCAAAAAGATAAGAGTTTTTTCAACAAGAGATCTAAACGAGCTTAGCTATGCAGACTACGGTGTAGACGTGGTTTTGGAGTGCACGGGCAAGTTTTTGACCACTGAAAAATGCGAACCGTATCTAGCTCGCGGTATCAAAAAAGTCGTCATGAGCGCTCCGGCTAAAGACGACACGGCGACGTTCGTAGTCGGCGTAAACGACGATAAATACGCAGGCGAAGCGATCGTCTCAAACGCAAGCTGCACCACAAACGGCCTAGCGCCCGTCGCAAAGGTACTAAACGATAAATTTGGCATCGTAAAAGGGCTAATGACTACGATCCACGCCTACACAAACGGCCAAAGCTTGGTTGACGTGAAGGCCAAAGACTTCCGCCGCTCGCGCGCTGCAGCCCTAAATATCGGGCCTACGACCACCGGAGCTGCCAAAGCTATCGCAAAAGTACTTCCCGAGCTAAACGGCAAGATGCACGGCCAAAGCGTGCGCGTACCGGTCGCTAACGTCTCTATGGTCGATCTAACGGCTGTTTTAAAAAGACCAGCTAGCAAAGAGGAGATAAACGAGGCGTTTAGAACGGCTGCGGAGTCAAATTTAAAGGGAATTTTGTTTGTCGATGACGATTATAGAGTTAGCAGCGACTTTTGCACGAGCGCATACAGCAGCATCGTAGCCAGCGACACTACGCAGGTCATCGCTGATGATATGGTAAAGATCTTTGCATGGTACGACAACGAGTGGGGCTACTCGACAAGGCTTGTGGACCTAGCTAAGATCGTGGCTACGAAGTAAATTTAAAGGGTGAAAAATGAGTGAAATTTTATCGATCAACGATCTTGAGCTCGGCGGCGCGAAGGTATTTGTTAGGTGCGATTTTAACGTGCCGATGGACGAGTTTTTAAACATCACCGACGACCGCCGTATCCGCTCGGCGATCCCTACTATCCGCTACTGCCTCGATAACGGCTGCAGCGTGGTTTTGGCTAGCCACCTGGGGCGACCTAAAAACGGCTTTGAGGAGAAATTTTCGCTGCGAGGCGTCGCAAAAAGACTCTCGCTTTTACTGAGCCATGAGGTTGTATTTGCCGAGGACGTCATCGGCGCGGACGCCAAAACTAAAGCCGCCGCGCTGAAGCCGGGCGAAATTTTGCTTCTTGAAAATTTGCGCTTTGAAAAGGGCGAGACCAAAAACGATGAGGCGCTAGCTTCTGAGCTCGCTAAATACGGCGAATTTTACATAAACGACGCGTTTGGCGTCTGCCATAGGGCTCACAGTTCGGTCGAGGCGATCACCAAATTTTACGACGAAAAGCACAAGGCGGCGGGATTTTTGCTGCAAAAGGAGATAAATTTCGCTCAAAATCTCATCAAACACCCTGCGCGTCCGTTCGTCGCGGTCGTGGGTGGCAGCAAGGTAAGCGGCAAGCTGCAGGCCCTACACAACCTGCTTCCGCGCGTGGATAAACTGATCATTGGCGGTGGCATGGCGTTTACGTTTCTAAAATCTCTCGGTGAAAATATCGGAAATTCGCTACTTGAAGAGGATCTCATCGAGGACGCGCGCGAAATTTTGCGCAAGGGTAGGGAGCTTGGCGTTAAAATTTACCTGCCGGTGGACGTCGTCGCGGCTCAGACCTTTTCAGCCGAAAGCGCCGTAAAATTCGTCCCAGCGCAAGAAATTCCGAGCGGCTGGATGGGGCTTGATATCGGACCGGCGTCGATTAGGCTATTTAAAGAGGTCATCGCCGACGCGCAGACCATCTGGTGGAACGGGCCGATGGGCGTTTTTGAGATGGATAAATTTAGCAAAGGCAGCATCAAAATGAGCCACGCCATCATCGACACTCACGCGACTACGGTCGTGGGCGGCGGCGATACGGCCGACGTGGTCGAGCGCGCTGGAGACGCCGACGAGATGACCTTTATCTCTACTGGCGGCGGCGCGAGTCTGGAGCTTATCGAGGGCAAGGAACTACCAGGCATAAAACCGCTTAGAAAGGCTGCGGAGTGAGGTTTTTAGCAAATTTAAAGTGCAATCACACGAGAGCGAGCTTTAAAGAGTACGCCCAAATTTTAGACGCAAATTTAAGCTTAAACGACGACGTGACGGTGTTTCCGCCCTTTAGCGCGCTTGATCTTACGGCTCATAAATTTAAACTCGGCGCGCAAAATTTCTATCCGTGCGAAAGCGGCGCTCATACCGGCGAGATCGGCAAGGCGATGCTGGACGAGTTTGGCGTAAAAAGCGTACTGATAGGGCACTCCGAACGACGCGAGCTAGGCGAGAGCGAGGAGCTTTTGCGCGCTAAATTTGACTTCGCCGTAAAGGCAGGCTGGCAGATCGTTTACTGCATCGGCGAAAATTTGAGCGTGAACGAAGCCGGCGGCACGAAAGAGTTTTTGGCAGAACAGCTAAAAAATATCGAGCTTAGCTACGAGCGGTTGCTGATCGCCTACGAGCCCGTGTGGGCGATAGGCACGGGCAAAAGTGCTGGCACGGAGCAGATCGAGGAGATATTAAATTTCATCCGCGAGCAGACGAGCGCGCTGCTTCTTTACGGAGGCAGCGTAAATGTCGCAAACATCGGCGGGATAGCGGGGATCAAAAACTGCGATGGAGTACTAGTAGGTACGGCGAGCTGGGACGCTTCGAAGTTTTTGGAGCTTATACGCATTGTCTCGCATCGCTATACTTCGTTGTCTTAAAATTTTGCTCGGTCATTACCTGTATGGTAACTCCCGTCGCAAAATTTTAAGCCGCCTAGTCTAGCTTCGCGATACTGTCGCTATCGATTTGTGTTTGAAATTTAGCGTCTCGCGAGATTTCGCGAATTTTAATTTGTAGAATTTTAAGTCAAATTGCGCAGGATTTTTCGCTTAGTCAAGGCAAAATTTAAAAAATAAGCGGAGCGAACATATGGTTCGTGAGCATTATTTTTTAAATTTTAACGCAGAATAAGTAGAAAAGCCAAGCAAAAATAGAAAGGAGAAAGAATGATTTTAAAAGAAAAAAAAGGCCTCATCGTCGGCGTCGCTAACGCCAAATCTATCGCTTACGGCATCGCCGAAGCTTGTCACGAGCAGGGGGCGCAAATGGCGTTTACCTACCTAAACGACGCGCTAAAAAAACGCGTAGAGCCGATCGCGGAGGAGTTTGGGAGCAAATTTGTCTATGAGCTTGACGTAAACAATCCTGCTCACCTTGACGGGCTTGCGGATCGTATCAAAGCAGACCTCGGCGAGATAGATTTCGTCGTGCATGCCGTGGCTTATGCACCAAAAGAAACGCTAGAGGGCGAGTTCGTAAACACGACTAAAGAAGCCTTTGATATTGCGATGGGCACGAGCGTGTATTCGCTGCTAAGCCTCACGCGCGCGGTACTTCCGGTGCTAAAAGAGGGCGGCTCGGTGCTCACGCTCACCTATCTTGGCGGACCAAAATTCGTGCCTCACTACAACGTAATGGGCGTCGCAAAAGCAGCTCTTGAAAGCTCGGTGCGCTACCTAGCACACGATCTTGGCGCTAGAAATATCCGCGTAAACGCGATCAGCGCGGGTCCGATCAAAACGCTTGCGGCAAGCGGCATAGGCGATTTTAGGATGATTTTACGCTACAACGAGGTAAATAGTCCGCTAAAACGCAACGTCACGACGCATGACGTCGGCAACAGTGCGATGTACCTGCTTAGCGACCTAGCCAGCGGCGTAACCGGCGAGGTACACTACGTCGACTGCGGCTACAACATCATGGGCATGGGCGACGTGGCGACCGACGCCGAGGGCAACACGATCCTAGCTTGGGACGCAAAATAATCTACTGACATAAATTTGGCGGGACGACTCGCCAAATCCTTCTTTTAAATTTCATCAAATTTGACCAAAAGGACGCGCAATAAGAGCTTTGAGATGAGCTCATAGATAGCCAGCGGGCGCTGGTCGAAGAGTGACTAAAAGAGGCCAAAAATAGCTACGAGATTTTACCGCGTGACGAGAACAGGGCTTAAAGCGAGCTTTTGGGGCTTCAGGTAACTACTCGATCGTCGATTGGTGCGTTTGTTTATAGGTATGGTGGCATCGTGATGAATGGAGGTTGGCTGCACCTACTTGGTTCAGGATGTGAGCAGATGAAGCGCGGAATTTACAGCTTTAACCTTGGCAAAAACTTTAGCGAGGCAAGGTAGATGTCTAGCAATTTGTTCGTGGCAAACGATGTTTTGTATAAATTTTTCGTGATAAACGGCGGTGCCTTTGGTGGCAAAGCCGGCAATGTCTTTTACTGCATGCCAGACAAGCGGCAAATGGGAAGATGCGCAGCTTGGCTACTCGCAGTTTTTATACTGGGGCTATGCGGCGATATATCTAAATTTTGCTAGCTTTACTACTGGGATGACTGGCGCGAAGATGTGAAAAATTTTAGCCTTGATAGGATGATATTTGTACTACTGCCGATACTTTAGCAAGACACCAACATAAGTCTAAGGCTAAAAGATATGAAAAAAGATATTATTTGCATGAATGAATATTTCATTTTTGTATTCAATGGCGTCTAATAAATTTGCATGATACTTCTATTAGATCCAAGAGTTTTGCTCTATCTTATTTAAATTTTAAAATTTCTTCATAGTCTATCTAAGAGTGTTTATAAAAAAATTCTGAGCGCTAAAAAAGTAAAATTTATTTTAGATTTCTTAAGCCTTTTTTGATAAAAATTATCTATAAAAGTTAAGAATTTTTCTATTAAAAATTAACCTTATTTACTACTTTGATAAAATTATTTAATTTAGTCCTTTATATCGGAATTTAATTAAATTAATGGACAATTAAAAATTTAAAAATAATTTATATTTTTGTCTAAAAACCCGAAAATTTACCCAAAATTTATATTTTAAATTATAATATTCAATATCAAAATTATGTTATAAAATTAAAATAGTAACTTTAATAACCAAATTAGGAGGAAATATGAGATTTAAAAGCTTATTTAAACTCTCTCTTGCAGCAAGCATAGCAGTTTGTGCAAACGGGGCAGACGAGAGCGTATTAAGCGGAGTTGAGGTAACAAGTAGCAGTGGCGGATATGGAGTTGATGACATCAAAATTTCAACCAGAAATGCTGGCCTAGCAAAAGACGTGATGAGAGACATCCCTGGCGTTTACGTAGGCGGAACAAACGGTATGAATCAAAAAATTTACATGAGGGGCGTTAGTGACCGCGGCCTAAACATCACGATAGATGGTGCTAAACAAAACGGAAACACGTTTCACCACAACGCCGATTTACTAATCGACCCAGATCTTATAAAAGCCGTTGATGTCGAAGTTGGCTCAAGGTCAGTAGTAAATGGCTCAGGCGCACTTGGTGGCTCGGTCGCCTTTAAAACGGTTGACGCAAAAGACTTGCTTGATGATGGTGAGATCATCGGTGCAAAGATAAAGACTGGATACGCTTCAAACAACAGCGAATTTTCTCAAGGTCTTATGCTCTTTACTGCACCGGTTGAGGGACTTGACTTTATAGCCGCTATTAATCACAAAGACTACGACTATGGCAAAAGCGGCAATAAAAGAAAGATAGGTGGCGATGGAAACGACCTTAGCTATCTTTTAAAGCTTGGTTATAGCTTCCTTGATGCACATAGAATTTCTATCTCAAGAGAGCACAATGAATTTAAGGGTCTTTATCCTTTAAGAGCAGAATTTGGTAGTTCGCATGCAAATGATGACCACCGCAAATACGAGCGCGATACGACAACGCTAAAATACGAATACAAGCCTAGTAATCTTTTGAATTTAGAGGTAACGGCATATAATACCGAGCATAAAAAAGATGATCCGGTCTTAAAAATTTTAGGCGTAAAGACAAACGGCATAAATGCAAAGGCTAAGAGTATAGTCGAGACCGGCGCTTTGACGCAGACGCTTAGATACGGCGCTGAGTTTTACCAAAGTAAAAATTTTAACAAGCCAAATAATCACTATCCTGAAAAGGTAAATAACTACTCAATCTATGCGGAAGATGCGCTAAATTTTAGCTCGCTAACCATCACACCAGGCATCAGATACACCTATCACGAGCTAAAAAGCTACGACGGCAGAGCTGGAAATGTAAAGAGCTACACCTATAAATTTAATGAATTTACCCCAGCGCTTGCGCTTGATTATGAGATCATTAAAGGGCTTAATGCATTTGCAAGCTATGCAAGAGTCTTTAGAGGGCCTGATGTCATGGAGTCGATGATGGCAAGTGGAAGCAGCAGGGGCAGAGCCTTAAATTGGTCGGCAAATAAGGATCTAAAAGCGACAACTGGTAATAGCTACGAAACTGGTCTTAAATATCATGGCGACATAAATGAAGTTAGCTCATATAGCCTCTCTGCAAAATATTTCATGACAAAATATAAAAATTTAATAGTTGATAACAACGCAGCAGGTGGAGGTGTAAATCAAACTTTAGTTAGGATAAACGCTGGTGGCGCTGATATAAGCGGCGTTGAGCTACTTGCAAGGCTAAATTTAGACGCACTAAGCCTAGCTGCTAGCTACACTCATCAAAATGTAAAATATAAAGATAGAGTAGCAAACCCAGCAAGGGGCGGATACTACACCTCAAACGTTATCGGCTACCGAGATCAGGGCGATAAATACACATTTAACGCAGAGTATGCATTTTCTAGCATTGATACGCTAGTAGGCTACAACCTAATCTACTTTGCATCAAAAAATACCATCTCGGCTGGTAATGACGAAAGTGTGAATATACCAAGCTACGCAGTTAGCGATATCTACGCTACCTATTCACCAAGCAGCGGTAAATTTAAAGGCCTTGAGATAAACGCTGGAATTTACAACCTCTTTAACAAAGCTTATACTTCACAATCTCAAAGATTGGCTACATATACAGGCGACTCAAATTTCATAGACTGGGAACCAGGTAGAAATTTTAAGGTAAACGTATCTTATAAATTTTAACTTCAAGGCAAGGTGAGAACCTTGCCAAATTTCTCTTTTATATAAAAATTCTAGCTTTTTTCACTATGCTGTTTGTTTTAAAATTAATATAGTATCATTTTGGCGACTAAACTTTTTTGGGAGAAAAAATGAGGCAGAAGCACTTTGAAGTGGTAATTGTCGGAGCAGGCATTAGTGGGACGGCGCTCTTTTATGAGTTGGCTGCATTTAGTGATATAAAAAAGGTCGCACTTTTAGAAAAATATGACGGCGTAGCTACTCTAAATTCAAACGGCAAAGGCAACTCACAAACCATTCATTGTGGCGATATCGAGACAAACTACACACTAGAAAAGGCAAAAAAAGTCTCTCGTGTGGCAAATATGCCAGTAAAATATGCTCTAAAATACAATCTTGATGGCAAATATATGTTCGCTCATCAAAAGATGGCACTAGCTATCGGAGATGCTGAAGTAGAGCGCATGAAAGAGCGATATGAGAGTTTTAGAGAGCTTTTTCCTTATCTTGAAATTTATGACAAAGAGAAGTTAAAACAAATCGAACCAAACGTCGTTTTTGACGCAAATGGCAATGAGAGGCCAGAAAACATCATCGCCATAGGCACGCAAAATGGGCAGTTTACGACGATGGACTTTGGCGGCTTAGCAAACTCTCTTGTGCAAAATGCGCTAAATTTAGGCGCAGATGGTTATGAGATCAGCCTAAACTCAGAAGTAACTGATATAAAAAAGGCGGGTGATACATTTCACATAAAGATAAATGATGGCGAGGTGATCACCGCAAACTACGTTGTAGTAGATGCTGGAGGACACTCGCTATTTTTGGCTCACAAAATGGGTTATGGGCTTCATCTTAGCACATTGCCCGTTGCTGGAAGCTTTTATTTCGCAAAAAAACGCCTACTAAACGGCAAAGTCTATATGGTGCAAAACGATAAGCTACCATTTGCCGCGCTTCACGGCGATCCAGATATCCTAGCTAACGGCAACACTCGCTTTGGACCAACAGCTCTTGTCATACCAAAACTAGAGAGATATCACGGCTGTTCAAGCTTTTTTGACTTTTGTAAATGTCTAAAATTTGATAAAAACGTCTTTGAAGTCTTTACAAATCTCTTAAAAGATAGCGACATCAGATCTTATATTTTGAGAAATTTCTTATTTGAAGTACCATTTATCAATAAAAAAGAATTTGTAAAAGATGCTAGAAAGATCGTACCAAGCCTAAGTGAAAACGATCTGAGCTATGCTGTAAATTTTGGTGGCGTAAGACCGCAAGTTATCGACCGTAATAAAAAGTGCCTTGAGCTTGGCGAGGGCAAGATAAGCACAGGCGAGGGCATAAGTTTTAATATGACTCCAAGTCCTGGGGCTACTAGTTGCTTTGAAATAGCAAGAACTGATATGATCGAAGCCTGTAAATTTTTAGGTAAAAATTTTAACGAAGAGAAATTTAACGCTGAGTTTTTTGAATAAAAATGGGAGTGTTTGATATTTTTAAAAAAGGTGCGGATATGCCAAAAACAGCGCAACAAAGAAAAGATGAGAGCATAAAAATTTTAAAAAAAGAGGGCGTGGCTGTGCTTGAGAGTCTGCCACTAAGGTATGATAATAGTGAAGTTACGCCAAGAAGTGTTGATGAGATCATTACTCGTGCGGTTTGCTCATTTACAGCGATCATGTGCGCTTGCACTATCCGCGACAATGGCCACTTAAGTGAAGATGAGATAGCTTGGGCTAAAGACTTTTTGGGCGATTTTTATGGCGATCTAAGTGTAAAAGAAAAAGAGGTCGTAGAGGGCAGAGCCGATATAAATTTGGCTGTAAATATGGGCTGGAAATATGAGTCGCTTTGGATCTTGCTTTGGGCACTTGGTATAGCTGAAGATATTGGAGAGATGGATAAAATTTGCGACTGTGATTTTGTGATGGATGTCTTTAGAGAGGGTGGGCTCAAAAACCGCTCAAAACCGCGCAGTTTGGATGAAATTTTAAGCAAACTTGACCTAGTTTATCGTTACCACTGGGCGTGCGTAGATGCAAGGATAAACGGTAAAAAGGTTGCCGGACTTGACGAAGAGGTCGTTATGGAAAGACGTGCAGGGCTTGAGTGGTTATGTTGCAAAGGGCAAGAAAATGATGACATAAAGGCTGAATTTAACGCCTGGGATCATCCTGATCTAAATACGTAAATTTACATTTTTGCACTAAAATAAGCCAAAAATGAAAGGAAAAATATGAAAATTTTAGTAACTGGAACAGCTGGATTTATAGGATTTCACTTGGCAAATGCACTCATAAAAAGAGGCGATGATGTCGTCGGATATGACGTGATAAATGACTATTACGACGTAAATTTAAAGCTTGCACGCCTAAAAACGGCTGGCTTTGAGACTAGCGAGATAGATTATGGCAAGTTTATCACCTCAAAAACACATCCGAATTTAAAATTTATAAAAGCCGACCTCGCTGATGAAAAGACTATGAAAGAGCTTTTTGCTAAAGAAAAATTTAACGTAGTGGTAAATTTAGCCGCACAAGCAGGCGTTCGCTACTCGCTTATAAACCCAAAAGCTTACATAGACAGCAACATCACAGGCTTTATGAATATCCTAGAGTGTTGCCGTCATAATGAGATCAAAAACCTAGTCTATGCAAGCTCTAGCTCGGTTTATGGCTTAAATGAGAACATGCCATTTTCTACGCATGAGGCGGTAAATCACCCTATAAGCCTCTACGCAGCGACTAAAAAGAGCAACGAGATGATGGCGCACACTTATAGCCACCTATTCAACGTACCAACGACTGGACTTCGCTTTTTTACGGTGTATGGACCATGGGGACGCCCTGATATGGCGCTATTTTTGTTTGTCGACGCTGCACTTAAAGATAAAACTATCGACGTCTTTAACTACGGCAAGATGAAGCGTGACTTTACCTACGTGGACGACATTGTAAAGGGCATCATTAAGTGCATCGACAACCCTGCTAAGCCAAACCCAGCTTGGGATGCGAAACACCCAGACCCAGCCACTTCAAAAGCGCCATTTAAGGTCTATAATATCGGCAATAATAGCCCAGTCGAGCTCATGGACTACATCAAGGCGGTTGAGATAAAGATCGGCCGCGAGATCAAGAAAAATTTCCTCCCACTTCAAGCAGGCGACGTGCCAGCGACATTTGCAGACGTGAGCGACCTTGTAGCGGACTTTGACTACAAGCCAAATACAAAAGTAAACGACGGCGTGGCTAAATTTGTTGAGTGGTACTGCGAGTTTTACGGAGTTAAAATTTAAGGGACGCAGATGAAGCGATGTGAATGGGCAAAAGGCGAGCTTGATATAGCTTACCACGATAACGAGTGGGGCAAAGTCGTAAAAGAAGATAGAAAATTTTTCGAAATGATAGTTTTGGAAGGCTTTCAGGCGGGACTTTCGTGGCATGGAGTGCTTCAAAAAAGAGAGGCTATGAGAGAGGCGTTTGATGGCTTTGATCCAGAGAAGATCAAGCTTTACGGCGAGGCTGAGATAGCGAAATTTATGCAAAATGAGAGGCTGATCCGTAATAGATTAAAACTAAAATCACTCGCTATAAATGCCCTTGCATTTTTATCCGTAACGCAAGAATTTGGTAGCTTTTATGACTATCTTTGGGGATATTTGTTAAGAAAATTTGACCCAAAATTTGACGGCAAGCAGATCATAAATCACTATCAAGATATCAAACAAGTGCCAGCCACTACGCCGATGTCTGATTTTGTGGCAAAGGAGCTAAAAAAGCGAGGGTTTAAATTTTTAGGCTCTGTTAGCACCTATGCGTTTTTGCAAAGTGTGGGCGTTGTAGACGATCATATGGATTATTGCTTTTGCAAGGCAAAAGCTTGATTAGAATATTTTTTGCGGTTTTAGTCCTTTTAAATTTTGCATTTACTCTTGATTTGCTGCGCCTTAGCGAGTATAAAGATCAAAATGTCTCAGGCTGGCTAGCTAGCGAAAAGCTTGATGGCGTGCGTGCTTACTGGAACGGAGAGAATTTACTATCAAGACAGGGCAAAAAGCTAAATGCACCGCTAAGTTTTACTAAAAATTTCCCAAAATTTGCACTTGATGGCGAGCTTTACGCAAAGGAGCTTAAGTTTGAAGAAATTCAAGCAACAGTGATGGATAAGTTGCCCGATGAAAAAGCTTGGCAGAGGTTAAAATTTCATATTTTTGATGTGCCTGAGGCAAATGGTGGCTTGCTTGATAGGCTTGAAGTTTTAGCTAAATTCCTAAAAAATGAGCCAAATGAAAACTTAATCATCATAAAGCAGATAAAAATGCGTGATAATGCTCAGTTTTTAAAATTTACAGAGGACATTATTGTAAAAGGCGGCGAGGGAGCAGTCGTACGTGAGCCAAATGCACCGTACGAGCGAAAAAGAAGCAAAAATGCACTGAAATTTAAAAAATTTAAAGATGCCGAGTGTGAAGTAATCGCTATAAATAAAGGTAGCGGCAAATACGCAAAATTTGCTGGCTCGCTTACCTGCAAAGCGCTTGGTGGCAAGCAGGGTGAAGAAAAAGCTGACGAGCCAAAATCTGGCACTATCTTTAAAATAGGCTCAGGACTAAGCGATGAAAAGCGCCGAAATCCCCCAAAAATAGGCTCTATAATTACATATAAATTTCAAAATTTAACTGCTAATGGCAAGCCAAGATTTCCAATATTTTTAAGGGTTAGAGAAGATTAAAATTTATTCAAAAGCCTTGCTTTACTTTTGCTTTACCCTATTTTTGATAAAATTAACCACTTTTTACGAAAGGCTTAAACTTGAAAATTTTAGTAACAGGTGGTGCTGGATACATCGGCAGCCACGTAGTAAAAGCACTTTTAAGGCAAGGTAAAGATGAGATAACCATCATCGATAATCTCTGCAAAGGCTCACAAAAAGCACTTGAGGCGCTCCAAAAAATCGGAAATTTTAAATTTATAAACGCAAATTTAGAAGATGATCTAAGTGAAATTTTTGAAAATGGTAAATTTGATGCGATCATCCATTTTGCAGCGTTTATAGAGGTTTTTGAGAGTATGAGTGAGCCGCTAAAATACTATCTAAACAACACCGCAAACGTTGCGAGGGTGCTAAGATGCGCAAAAACTTATAATGTAAATAAATTTATATTTAGCTCAACTGCTGCAGTTTACGGCGAGCCAGATGTGGCGGAGGTTAGCGAAACAACGCCTACTATCCCTATAAATCCATACGGTAGAAGCAAACTCATGAGCGAGCAGATCATTAAAGATTATGCCGCTTCAAATGAAAATTTCAAATTTGCAATACTTCGCTACTTTAATGTCGCAGGAGCGGATGAGGAGGGGCTTATCGGTCAAAACTATCCAAACGCTACGCACCTTATCAAAGTAGCTGTGCAAACTATACTTGGCAAGCGCGAGAGTATGGGCATCTTTGGCGATGATTACGCGACAAAAGATGGTACATGTGTAAGAGACTACATTCACGTTAGTGACCTAGCAGATGCTCACATAAGTGCGCTAGAGTATATCGGTCAAAATGGAAGTGAAACTTTTAACGTGGGATACGGCAGAGGATTTAGCGTAAAAGAGGTTATCGAGACCGCAAAAGAGGTGAGTGGGGTAAATTTTAAGGTGCTAAATGCGCCAAGAAGGGACGGCGACCCAGCTATCCTTATCTCAAATGCGAGCAAACTGCGCTCGCTAACAAGCTGGAAGCCAAAAAGAGACGATCTAACACTCATCATAAAAACTGCCCTTGAATGGGAAAAGAAAATTTAAGGATAAGCATGAAAGTAGCTGTGATTGGGACTGGATATGTTGGGCTAGTAAGTGGCGCATGCTTTGCTAAAATGGGCAACAGCGTGATCTGCATCGATGTTGATAGCAAAAAGATCGAAGCGCTAAAAAACGGTGTCGTGCCGATATATGAGCCAGGGCTTGCTGATATCGTGAGCGAGTGCTACAAAAATGGTTCGCTTAAATTTAGCACGCAGATAACTGAGGCGCTAGAGCATGCAGATGTGCTATTTATCGCAGTTGGCACACCTATGGGAGCTGATGGACAGGCGGATTTAAAATATGTGCTTTCAGTTGCTAAATCTATCGGAGAAAATTTAAGCAAACCGCTAATCGTAGTTGATAAATCAACCGTTCCAGTGGGTACTGGAGCTAAGGTGCACGAGGTGATCGAGGCTGAGCTTAAAAAGAGAAATGTAGAGGTTAAATTTGAAGTCGTTTCAAACCCAGAGTTTTTAAAAGAGGGCGCTGCGGTTGAGGATTTTTTAAAGCCAGATCGCGTGGTTATCGGAGCTAGTAGTGAGTGGGGCTTTAGCGTGATGAGAGAGCTTTATGAGCCATTTATGAAAAATCACGACAGGCTCATTTGCATGGACGTAAAGTCAGCCGAGATGACAAAATACGCTGCAAATTCGATGCTGGCAACAAAGATAAGCTTCATAAACGAGATAGCAAATATTTGTGAACGCGTGGGTGCTGATGTAAATTTGGTGCGAAAAGGTATCGGCAGCGACTCAAGGATCGGTTATAGCTTCATCTATCCAGGTTGTGGATACGGTGGCAGCTGCTTTCCAAAAGACGTCGAGGCACTCATCTACACAGCTAGGCAAAATGGATTTGAGCCAGAGCTTTTAAGTGCGGTTGAGTCAAGAAATAAGGC
The DNA here is from genome assembly GCF_003048575.1 of Campylobacter concisus. Classification (NCBI taxonomy): domain Bacteria; kingdom Pseudomonadati; phylum Campylobacterota; class Epsilonproteobacteria; order Campylobacterales; family Campylobacteraceae; genus Campylobacter; species Campylobacter concisus. The sequence continues at coordinate 130,071 of NZ_PIRZ01000003.1, forward strand.
TCAAAAAAGAGTTCTGTTTGATAAAATTTATAACTTCTTTGGCGGCGATCTAAAGGGCAAGACGATTGCGCTTTGGGGGCTTGCGTTTAAGCCAAACACAGACGATATGCGCGAGGCTAGCTCGCTAACTTTGATAAAGCTTTTGGATGAAGCTGGCGCAAAAGTGGTCGCTTACGATCCAAAAGCGAGCGAAGAAGCTAAAAAATATATGCCAAATTTAGATATAAAATACGCTAAAAATAAATATGACGCGCTTAATAACGCCGATGCTATGGTGCTTGTGACTGAGTGGAGTGAGTTTAGATCGCCTGATTTTATGGAGATCAAAGAGAGGCTAAAAAATGCCGTTATTTTTGATGGACGCAACCAATACAACGCTAAAATTTTAGCCGAGCATGGATTTAAGTATTTTCAAATCGGAGTAAAGGCATGAGAAAATTTTTACTTTTTATCGTAGCTTGCGTGCTTCCGTTTGCGCTTTTTGCAGGCGAAAACGCGCCAAAAACCGAGGAAAATATTTTTGAGTTACCTATCTCAAAGATGCCGCCTGATTATTTTAAATACGAAGTCGCATTTTTTAAAGAGATAGAAATCGACTGCAACTTCGCCTTTTTGCTCGGTGGAAAGCTCGAGGAAAAAGAAGACGCACACGGGATTTATTACGAATTTAATGGCGGTGATAAGCTAGCGCAAACGATGATGCTCTGCAAGGACGGAAAGAAAAAGAGGCGGGTTTATTATGAGCTCACTAAAATTTTACCAGGCGTTAGCCCTATTAGAATCATAACTCCAAAAGGTATAAGTGCGGAAATAAGAATGTATGAACGCGTAAAAAAGATAGAAGCAAAAAAGAAAGGAAAAAGTAAATGAAAATAGCAGTAGTAGGACTTGGATATGTTGGACTTCCACTTGCAGCAGCTTTTAGTGAAAAGTACGAAGTAGTGGGCTTTGATGTAAATGCAAAGCGTATAGAAGAGCTTAAAAGTGGCTATGATAGAACGCTTGAACTTAGCAATGAGCAGATGAAAAAAGCGATCGATAATGGCATGAAATTTAGCCTAAATTTAGATGACATCAGAAGTTGCAACTTCTTCATCGTAACCGTCCCAACTCCGATAGATAAGAACAAGCGCCCTGATCTAACTCCAGTCGTAAAAGCGACTGAGAGTGTGGCAAAAGTGCTTAAAAAAGGCGACATCATTGTTTATGAAAGCACCGTTTATCCAGGTGTTACAGAAGAAATTTGCGTGCCACTTCTTGAAAAGAGTGGGCTTAAATTTAACAAAGATTTCTTCTGCGGCTACTCTCCAGAGCGTATAAATCCAGGTGATAAAGAGCACACAGTGACAAAGATCAAAAAGATCACAAGCGGCTCAACTCCAGAGATCGCTGATAAGGTCGACGAGGTCTATCGCTCGATCATCACGGCGGGCACGCACAAAGCGCCAACTATCAAGGTCGCCGAGGCCGCCAAAGTCATCGAAAACACGCAGCGCGATATAAATATCGCCTTTATAAACGAGCTTGCGATGCTTTTTGAAAAGCTTCATATCAACACTATTGACGTGCTTGAAGCTGCTGGCACGAAATGGAATTTCTTAAATTTCCGCCCAGGTCTAGTTGGCGGACACTGCATCGGCGTAGATCCATATTATCTAACTCACAAAGCTCAAGAGGTAGGTTATCATCCTGAAATGATCCTAGCAGGTCGCCGCATCAACGATGATATGGGCAGATATGTAGCTGATCAAGTGATAAAACTAATGATAAGAAAAGGTGTGCTTATCAACAAAGCTCGCGTGCTTGTCCTTGGTATGACATTTAAAGAAAACTGCCCAGATATAAGAAATTCTCGCGTTATAGACGTGGTCGATGAGCTAAAAGATTTTGGCTGCAAGGTTGATGTGACTGATCCTTGGGCTGATAGCGCTGAGGTAAAACACGAGTATGGCTTTGATCTAGTAAAAGAGTATAATCTAGATGACTACGACTGCATAGTGATTGCCGTAGCTCACAATGAGTTTAAAAGGCTAAATTTAAAAGGTTATTTAGTTTACGATATAAAAAATATCTATCCAGAGGCTGACGCTAGGCTATAAGGAATTTAGTGCACAAAGTAAGCGTAAATTGTAAAATTTTACTTATATTTCTAGCCGCTTATCTGTTTGGATTTGCGGCCAGGATGCTCTGGGTATTGTGGGCAAAGGATATGCCAGAGTTTTACTTTAACGGCGAATTTATGCTTACGACAAATGACGCATACTACTACGCAGAAGGCGCTAGAGATATGCTGGCTGGCTTTCATCAGCAAAATGACTTTAGCCCCTTTAATCACCCAATCTCAACCATAGTTTTTTATATTTGCAAAATTTTTCCTTTTAAGATCGAAAGCGTGATGTTTTACATGAGTGCCTTTTTGACTCCTCTTATCACACTTCCAGTTGTTTTGATATCAAATGAGCTTAAAGTGCTAAAAGCTGGGGCTGTGGCTGCGTTTATGAGCGTTATCTTGCCAAGCTATCTTTCAAGGACATCGCCTGGATATTTTGATAGTGATATGTTAAATGTCACATTTGCACTTTTTATTATCTATTTTTTGATCAGGCTTTTAAACACAAATGAACAAAAATTTATCGTTTTGCCTGGAGTCTTTGTATCGCTTTATCTTTGGTGGTATCAAAGCTCATATGCACTTATTTTAAGTATTTTCTTTATGTTTTTACTATATACGCTAGTTTTTATGCGAGATAGATTGCAAAATTATCAAGCGATATTTTTTATGTTTATAAGCATCGTAAGCTCAAATATTTTTACTAAAGATCCACTAATAGCAAATAAAATTTTGGTTTTAAATTTAGCAGTTATTGCTTTATTTTTCTCTCTTTTTTGCAAATATAAAAATTTACTCTCAGCTAGAAATTTAGCCATTTTTCTTACTTTAATGCTAGCTATTTTTATCTATTTTGGTGGTTTTGATTTCATTACTTCAAAAATGGGTATTTATGTTTTTAAAGGTAATGAAATTCTTAGCGATAAATTTCACTTTATAAATGAATATAATTTCATCAGCGAAGTAAAAAGTGCTAGTCCTTTGTATTTTATATATTTCATGTCAGGAAATATTCTTATACTGCTGGCAGCTATTATTGGATACTTATTACTTTGCTTGAAATTTCGTCCATTCTTACTTACATTACCAATGCTTGGACTTGGACTCCTATCTTTCTTTGGTGGAGTTAGATTTGTTATGTACGTAACACCACTTGTTGCACTTGGTTTTGGGTATTTCTTGTATTTTTTTTTAAATTTATTTGATCTTAGAAATTCTATTAAAAATTTATCACTTTTGGTTTTTGTCGTAGCCGCTCTTGCTATAAATTTAGATTTTGCTTATTCATATAGGCCAAAGACTGTAATTAGCCGTGATGAAGCAATGGCGCTTGATGGGCTCAAAAAGGTAGTAAAGCGTGATGATTATGTATTTTCATGGTGGGATTATGGGTATGCTATAAGATATTTTGCTGATGTCATGACTTTAAACGATCCTGGCAGACAAGGTGGCGAAAATAATTATTTTGTTAGCCTTGCTTTGAGAAAAGATGAGGCATTTTCGGCTAGACTTGCAAGAGTGGCAGTTACGTATAATGACATCTCGCTTGAGCAAAATGTAAGGCCAATAGATAAAATTTTAAAAGACTACAACACAAGCGATATAAATACTTTTTTAAGTCAGCTTGAAAGCGAAAATTTCACTCTGCCAGCTGCAAAAAAAGAGGTTTTTTACTATCTTGTGCCAAATATGATTGACATCGCACCAAATATCTTTAGATATAGCTATATCGACGTCGCAACCGGCAAAAAACAAAAAGAGGATTTTTACCATGTTAGTGCATTAAATGGCATTGGTGAAGCTGGTATCGACCTTGGAGACGGCTATACTTTGCCTACAAATGAGCAAAAATTTATCATGCATAACAGCGAAAAAATAGCCGTAAAATCATTTTATAAAGTAAAAGGTGCTGGAAGAGATTTGCGAATAGATGAAAAAATCATAGATGAAAACGCCAAAATTTATGTGGTTTTTTTGGAAGATTATGCGCGGATATTATTGCTTGATGAAAATGCTTTTAACTCATCTTTTGTGCAGCTTTTTATATTTGAAAAGGCCGATGATGGATACTTTGAGCCATTTATCATTTCAAATGGCGTAAAAATTTACAGGTTAAAAATCTAATGCTAATCAATCTAATAAGCTCGATCGTCGTTTTTGTCGTATCAATGGGCATAAATTTCTTTCTTACGCCATTTATCTTAAAAAGTCTTGGCAACGAGGCATTTGGCTTTGTGGGACTTAGCAACGCCATAGTTAGCTACGCAGCAGTCGTGAGCGTGGCGATAAACTCGGTTAGTGGGCGCTTTGTCGCTCATGCGTGGCACAAAAATGACCTAAGCCTTGCAAACACCTACTACTCATCAGTGCTTGTTGTAAATATCTTCTTTTGCGCTGTTGTAGTGGTGCTTAGTTCGGTTTTTATCATAAATTTGCAAAGCTTTTTAAATGTCCCTGAAAATTTACTCTTTGACGTGAGAATAACCCTTGTTTTTTACTTTATAAATTTCTGCGTTGGGCTATTTAACGGCGTTTTGACGGTTTGCGCCTTTGTGACAAACAAGCTCTATCTACTCTCCATCAGAAACGCCATCTCAAGCGCGATCCTAGCAGCCCTCATCGTGGCGCTCTTTTTCTTTTTTAAGCCCTTTATCTCATACATCGCCATTTCAGCGCTAGTTGCTAGCCTTTTTGTCTTTTTTAGTACCATTTTTATGTCAGCTCGCATCACGCCGGAGCTAAAATTTAGCCTTAGCAAATTTGACTTTTCTAAGATCAAAGAGCTTTTAAGCTCTGGCATTTGGAACAGCTTTAATGCGCTAAATCGCATACTTTTAACTGGTATGGACCTTTTTATTTGCAACATTTTCGTAAATGCAAACGCCACCGGCCTTCTTTCAGTCGCCAAGGCCGCTCCTATCATACTTGAGAGCTTTGTAGCGCAGCTTAGTGGTATCTTTGCGCCAAAATTTGTCGAGCTTTACTCTAAAAATTTGATCACTGACCTCATAAAAGAGGCTAAATTTTCAATGAAGGTGATCGCCTTTGTGATGAGCGCTCCGGCTGCATTTTTCGTCGTTTTTGGGCTTGATTTTTACACGCTTTGGTTGCCATTTAAAAGTGCGGACGAGATAAAATTTATCTATAACGTCTCGATGATCACGCTTGTGCCGATCGTTTTTATAAGCTTTGTTTTTTCGCTTTTTAACCTTGATAGTGCGACAAACAAGCTTCGCCGACCAGCCATTGCCAACACTATCCTTGGCGTTAGCACGATCATAGCGCAGATCGCGCTGCTTAAATTTAGTGACTACGGCGTTTATGGCATTGTCATCGTCGCAGCCATTTTTTATAGCATAAGGATTCTCGGCTTTGACCTCATAAACGCTGCTTTAAATTTAGAGGTAAAGCTCACCACCTTTTATGGGGTCTATTTTAAAAATTTAGCCGTTTTTGCGCTTTGCGTGCTTGCGATGTTTGCCTGCAAAGACTTTGTGAGCTTAAATAACTGGCTAAAATTTCTGTTTTTTGCTGCAATATACGCCGGTGCAGCTTATATTTTGGGATATTTCTTATTTTTTAATGGCTTCGAGAGAGGCATAGTCTGGCGTAAAATTTTAAAAAAATTTAAAAGGTCTTAAATGAATGAAATTTATCTGATCTCTTTGGCTAAAGACACCAGAAGACGCGAGCTTTTGCAGCAGAAATTTAGCTCTTATGATAGCTTTAATCTAATAGACGCAGTGGACGGCAGGGAGCTAAATGCAAAGGAGTACTACAAGATCATTTCGCCATCATTTAAAGCTTACGGCAAGGTTTTAAGCCCAGCAGAGGTTGGCTGTTCGCTCTCGCATATGAAGACCTACGAGGCATTTTTGGCAAGTGAAGCCAAATTTGCCCTCATCTTTGAAGACGACGTTATAGGAGATGATAATGCCATAAAAGAGGCCTTTTTGGCAGCTAGCAAGATGCCTGAAAACAGCGTGCTCATATGTGGCATGCAAGATGGGCTGGAAGGCAGGTTTAGCGCCTTTGGTAAAAAGGTGGATACTAGCCTAAGTAAGCCGCTTTGGCAGGTCTCAAAGCACTCATTTTCAAGCATTTATAGAGCAGGGGCTTATGTGCTAACCAAAAAAAGTGCTAAAAATTTGCTTGAAATCCACAAAAATGTGCTTTGTACGACCGATGTTTGGGACTATTTGCTTGGCGTTAATGATATGCAGATGTATTTTTGCGATCTTTTTGCGCATCCAACAGATCTTAGTGGTTCAAACATCGAGGGCGAGCGCCTTGAGAGAGGATATAGCGCAAATTTAAAGGCCTATATAAAAACAATTAAATTTATACTTTTCTCAAGGCTTGAAAAGCTTCAAGGCTATGAGAGAATTTTTAAAAGGGGCTAAATGAGCGAGCCATTAATCAGCATCGTAACCGCGACTTACAAGCGTCCAGAGCTTTTAAAAAAGGCCATAAAAAGTGCTCTAGCTCAAAGCTATAAAAACCTAGAGATCATAGTCACTGACGACGGCGATGACGAGAGTGCGAGTGAAATTTGCAAGAGTTTTAACGACGCTAGGATCAAATTTGTAAAAAATAGCGCTCACAAAAAGAGCCCAAATGGCAATAAAAATAACGGCTTTGACAACGCAACAGGCGAGTTTGTCTGCTTGCTCGATGATGACGATGAGCTTTTACCAGAGGCGATTGCCCAGTGCTATGAAATTTTAAAAAGTGGCGAGTATTCGTGCGTTTTTGCAGACGCTATCTGCGAGAAAGATGGCGTGATGACCGAGGTCGTGGCTGGTAGAAGCCCATATAGCAAGAGTGGGGCGATGAGTAAGGTTGATTATCACTGCGGGCGGATAAATGGCGAGTATTTTAAGCTTTTTTCACGTGAATTTATAGACGGCTTTAGGTTTGACGAGAGCAGTTTTGGTGGCGAAAATGAGCTTTACATCCGCTTTTTTGAAAAAAATGTCTTCTATCTTAAAAAGCCACTTTATATCTACCGCATCGCAAGAAGCGATAGTGCTACGCTAAATGCCGGCAAACACGCGCTAAATGTGGCAAACGCTTACATTAAAACTGCAAATTTGCACTACGACATTGCTATAAAAAATGAGCCAAAATTTCTAGCTATGCAGTATAAGAACGCCGCTTACTACGCCAAAATAGCGGGCGAATATGGCCTTATGCTAAGGTGTATCTTTAAAAGTCTTAGCATTAAATTTAGTAAAGAAGCGTTTATATTTTTACTGCTTAGTCCACTCCCAAGTGGCATTTTACCAGCACTCTCAAGGCTTAGAGTAAAAATCAAACAAAGGTTTGGCGTATGAAGATATTATTTGTCACATCAACGCTTAGAAGTGGCGGTGCGGAGCGAGTTTGCGCGGTGATCGCGTCAAGGTTTAGCTTGGATCACGATGTAAGCCTTGTTAAATTTGACAAGGACGAGCCATTTTACGAGCTAGCAAGTGGCGTAAAGCTCATAAATTTAGGCGTTGGGGCTGACGAGCTTGGCTTAATTGGAAATTTAAAAAAGAGAGTTTTAAAGGTGCTTGCTTTAAGAGCGCTCATAAGAGAGGGCAAATTTGACGCTGTGATATCCTTTTTAGACGCCGTAAATACCTTGGTACTCTTTAGCTCAGCTGGGCTAAAAACGCCTATAATCATAAGCGAGCACACAAACTACCTTGCGCCAAAAAGAGCCATTTTTAAGGTGCTAAGACGCATAAGCTATCCATTTGCAAACGCACTTAGCGTCTTAAGTGACGAGGATTTTGGTTACTATTCGAAATTTTGCAAAAATGTGATGAAAATTTATAACCCACTCTTTGAAGAGGTACGCAGTGAGAGCTTTACTAAAGAAAATTTAGTCATCTTTGTTGGCAGGCTAAATAAGATAAAAAACTGCGAAATGTTTGTAAGAGTGGCTGCAAATTTAGAGCAAAGCGGCTATAAATTTGCTGTCGCTGGAGATGGCGGCGAGAGGGCAAATTTAGAAAATTTAGCCAAAAGCTTGGGCGCTGATGTAGAGTTTTTAGGCAATGTAAGCGACATCGCCTCGCTTTATAAAAGGGCAAAGGTACTGCTCTCTTGCTCAAATTTCGAGGGTCTTGGAAATACCTTGATAGAGGCGATAAACTATGACTGCGTGCGGGTCGCGACTAGCACAAGCGGGGCAAAAGAGCTTATAAAAGATGGTTTTGATGGCTTGCTATGCGAGATAAATGATGCAGAGCAGATGAGCGAAAAGCTTGCAAATTTGCTGCAAGATGAAGCAAAAATAAGTGAATTTGCCAAAGATGCAAGGGCTAGACTTGATGAGTTTAGCGTGGAGCAAATTTATAAAAAATGGCTGGAGCTTTTAAGGCTTGGAGGTGTGAAGTGAAAATTCTTTTTGTTATCGCCGCACTTAGAAATGGTGGGGCTGAGCGCGTGCTAAACGTGCTAGCAAATGAGCTTAGCAAAGACAATGAGATCACTATCGCCCTGCTTGAAGAGGATCTTGGACTTTATAAATTTAGTGAAAAGATAAATATCATAAACCTTAACGTCACTGGCTCAGGGCTGGCTTTAAAATTTAAGAAAATCCTCGCTCTTAGAGTGCTTTTTAAAGAGCAAAGGGCTGATCTGATAATGAGCTTTATCGACTGGACAAACGTCGCTTGCGTGCTGGCAAATTTGGGGCTAAAGAGCAAACTAATAGCAACCGAGCATCACGAGCACAGCTACTTAAAAAGCAAAATCGCAAGCGCTATGCGTGATATTAGCTACCGCTTTATAGATGGCCTAAGCGTGCTAAGCAAAAGTGACTACGACTACTATAAATTTGCCAAAAATCGCGAGGTTATCCACAACCCACTTTTTATCGATGTGCCTGAAATTTGTGAGAAGCAAAATGTCATCCTAAGCGTGGCAAGGCTGGAGGCGGTAAAGGGCTATGATGTCTATTTTGAGGCACTTAGCAAGGTGAGTAAGAGCTTGCTTGATGGCTGGGAGATAAAGATCGCAGGCAGTGGCAGGCAAGAAGTGCAGCTAAAGCAAATGGCGTCAAATTTAGGGCTTAACGTCAAATTTTTAGGTCATATGAGCGATGTTAGCAAGCTTTATAGTGAGGCAAAAATTTTTACTCTTTGCTCACGAAGTGAGGGGCTTTCAAATGTGCTAATAGAATCAGGCGCTTTTGGTTGCGCTAGGCTAAGTAGCGACACCGTGGGCGCAAGGGAGCTTATTAGAGAGGGCATAGACGGGCTTATCTTTAAAAATGGCGACGCAGATGATCTAAAAGATAAGCTTGAAATGCTTTTAAAAGATGAAAATTTAAGGCAAAAACTAGCAAAAAACGCCAGCGAAAGTGCAAATTTATTTAGCAAAGAAAATATCATAAAGCAGTGGCGAGAATTTATAAAAAAGGTTGTTAGCAAGTGAAAAAATTAGCCGTTTTTTTATACTCTATGGGGCCTGGTGGGGCTGAGCGAAATGTGGCAAATTTACTGACATTTTTGATAAAACGTTATGAAGTTCATCTCATCTTAATGAGTAAGGTCATCGCTTACGAGATCCCAAGCGAGGTGCAGATCCACTTTATAGAAAATAGCGATCCTTATGAGAGCGGGCTAAAGAAGCTTGCAAGGCTCTTTTTGGCGATGCCAATGCTAGCGTTTAAGTATAAAAAGCTTTGTCAAAATTTAGGCGTCGACATGCAGTTTGTGCTGATGAATCGCCCATGCTACATCGCTGGGGTTGCTAGGATTTTAGGGCTAAAGGCTAGGCTGGTTATCAGCGAGCGAAGCTGTCCATCGATCCTATATAAAGACGATTTAAGCGGACGAGTTAATAAATTTTTACTCACTCATCTTTATAAAAAGGCTGATCTCATTTTGGCAAATGCAGCTGGCAACAAAGAGGATCTGGTGCGAAATTTTGGTATGAGCGAGGCAAAAACAAAGGTGCTTTATAACGCCCTTGATCTAAAAACTATAAATTTACTAAAAAATCAGCCGCTAGAGAGTGATTTTAAGCCATTTTTCATAAACATTGGACGTCTTGATAGCGGTAAAAATCAAGCCATGCTAATAAAAATAATAGCTTCGATTAACGACCCTCGTGCCACGCTTGGCATCCTTGGCAAAGGGCCTTTAAAAGATGAGCTGCAAAATTTGATAGATGAGCTTGGCGTGGGAGAGCGAGTAAGGCTTCTTGGCACTGATAAAAACCCTTTTAGGCACATAAAAAACGCTTTGTGCTTGCTTTGTGCTTCGCGTTTTGAGGGCTTTTCAAACGTCTTGCTTGAAGCGCTAGCATGCGAAAAAACTATCATTTCAACCGAGCACAAGAGCGGTGCAAAAGAGCTTTTGGGCGATAGTGAGTTTGGCATTTTAGTGCCTGTTGATAACGAAAATGCGATGAAAGAGGCGATGATAAAAGTGCTTAACGAGTCAAAGATAAGGCAAAATTTTGAAAATGTTGCGTATAATCGGGCTAAATTTTTTGATAGTGAAAATATAGGGAGCGAGCTTATAAATTTTTTGGAAAATCCTAATGAATAGAAATTTGTTTTTTAAAAATTACTCTTTATACCTTATGATATTTGTCGCAGTCATCTTTGGCATGGTTTGCAGGCTTTACTGGGTCTTTTGGGCGAGCGAGTATCCGGTATTTTTCTGGAACAACGAGCTGATGATCAGCACAAACGACGGCTATGCATTTGCCGAGGGCGCAAGGGATATGCTGGCTGGCTTTCACCAAGAAAATGACCTTAGCTACTACGGCTATCCGCTTTCCACACTTACTTACTGGATCGTGAAATTTCTGGGCGTCAAGCTTGAGACGGCGATGATTTATATGAGTGTATTTTTCTCATCGCTTGTGACTGTGCCAGTTATCCTGATTGCAAATGAGTATAAACTCAAATTTGCTGGCTTCATCGCCGCACTTCTTGCTGTCATAGCAAACAGCTACTACAATCGCACAATGGCAGGATATTACGACACTGACATGCTCATCATCACACTTAGCGTCTTTGTCGTCTGGGGGCTTGTTAGAGTGCTTGAAAAAAAGGACGCAAAGAGCCTAATAATCGCACCCTTAAGCGCACTTATTTATATGTGGTGGTATTCAAGTGCTTTTTCGCTTATTAGTATTTTAATTGCGTTATTTTTAGTTTACACACTTATTTTTGATAGGAAAAATCCTCTTTTTTATCTTGAAATTTCGCTGCTTTTACTTGCCATTTCAAATCTTGATCTAATACTTAAATTTGCTATAATATTTGTATTTTATGCACTCTGTCTTTTTAAAAAAGAGATAATAAATTTAAAATTTGCTCTTGGTGTTTTAACTATTGTTTTTGCTGTTTTTGCGATTCGTGGCGGGCTAAATCCGATAATCTTTCAGCTTAAATTTTACGTCTTTAGAGATGCGCCTGAAGTTGGCGGCATGAGCTTTCACTTTTTTAATGTCAATCAAACCATCCAAGAGTCAAGCATCGTTGATTTTACGCTATTTTGCGAGAGGATCAGCGCAAATGTCATCACATTTTTGATCTCGCTTGCTGGCGTTGCTCTTTTTTGCTTTAAATACCGCTCATTTGCTGTTTCACTTGGCATGCTGGCACTTGGCTTTTTGGCATTTAAAAGCGGTCTTAGATTTACCATTTATGCTGTGCCTATCATGGCACTTGGCTTTGGCTATTTAGTGGAGTTTATACTTTCAAATTTAAAGTTAAAAGGAGCGGTGCTAAATCTTGCGAGAGCTTTTATAACCGTGCTTGCTCTTACTCCAGCGCTCATTCATATTTATGGTTACAAAGCTGAGCCGGTTTTTGTGCACAAAGAGGTTGAAATTTTAAACAAGCTAAAAGGCATCGCAGGACGCGAGGACTACGTGGTTGCATGGTGGGACTATGGATATCCGATTAGATATTACAGCGATGTTAAGACGCTCATTGACGGCGGAAAGCACCTTGGACGTGAAAATTTTGCCGTGAGTTTTGCGCTTGGAAGCGATGAAATGAGCTCGGCAAATATGGCAAGACTTGATGTTGAGTACACAGAGAGAAATTTTAAAGAGCGATTTAATGGCAATTTGGCTCAAATTTTAAAAGAGAGAAATGCAAGCATTGATCAGTTTTTTAGCGATATAAAAGAGGCAAATTTTAGCCTGCCAGCAAAGACTAGGGATATTTACTACTACTTGCCAGATAGGATGCTTGGTATTTTTCCGACCATTTTGCAGTTTAGCAAGATCGATTTAAAAAGTGGTAAAAATTTAAACAACGGCCTTTTTATCGTCACAAGAGCGATCTCACAAAATGAACAAGGCATCAGGCTAAGCGGTGGATTTACACTATCAAGTGATGTTATAAATTTGATCTATGAAAACAACGTCTTGCCGCTAAGATCTTTCATAGAGACCGACTACGACGAGTCTGGCAAGCTAAATGTCAAAGAGTATAAAAATAACGAACTCTCAAACATTTCTGTCATTTTTATGAGAGACTATGGCAGGTTTATCATCCTTGATGAGAGCATTTTAAATAGCGCCTACATCCAACTTTTCGTGCTAGAAAGATATGATCCAAAAGTTTTTGAGCCAGTTATACTTGACGGGGCGACAAAAGTTTATAGGCTAAAGAGGTAGAGATGGCAAGGATAGGGTTTTTAAGCCACGCTGATATGAGCATACACTTTTTTAGACGGCCCATTATGCAGGCTTTAAAAGATATGGGGCATGAGGTTTTTGCTATCGCTCCAAGAGGAAATTTTACTGGCGAGCTTGCTAAAAGCTTTAATGCCGTTACCTACGAGCTTGATAAGGCGAGCCTAAATCCGCTAACCGTGATAAATAACTCAAAAAAACTATCTCAAATTTTAGGTGAGCTAAATTTAGACCTGCTGCAAACTGGCGCTCACAAGTCAAATGTCTTTGGCACGTTTGCCGCTAAAAATGCTGGCATAAAGCACGTTATAAATTTGGTTGAAGGGCTTGGCAGCTTTTATATCGATGATGATATTAAAACAAAGGCCGTGCGTTTTGTCATGGAGAGCCTTTATAAGCTCTCTTTTGCAAAAGCTGATGCTTGTATCTTCGTAAATGACGCAGATCCAGACTATCTGATCTCTAGAAATTTGATAGATAAAAGCAAAGTGTACCGCATAAAAAGTGTCGGTGTGGATACTGCTAAATTTGACCCAGCCATCACGCAGGCGGCTGACCTTGGCGAAAAAAAGGTCATTTTAATGATCGCAAGGGCTATGTGGCACAAGGGCGTTCGTGAATTTTACGAGGCAGCTGAAATTTTAAACGGCTATAAAAACTGCGAATTTGTCTTTGTTGGCGAGGGCTTTAGTGGCAATAAATCAACCGCGGACGAGGCCTTTTTAAAAGGTAGCAAAGTGCGCTATTTGGGAGCAAGAAACGACATACCGCAGCTTTTAAAGGCCTCTTATTTACTGGCACTTCCTAGCTATAAAGAGGGCTTTCCAAGAACGGTTTTAGAGGCGATGAGTATGGCAAAAGCAGTCGTCGTAAGTGATGTTACAGGCTGTAATGAAGCTGTAAAAGAGGGCTACAACGGACTTTTATGCAGAGTAAAAGACGCAAACGATCTTGCTAGTAAGATAAAAATTTTGCTTGATGACGAAGCGCTTTGCGCTAAGCTTGGGCAAAATGGCAGGAGCTGGGCGGTGAGCGAGTTTGACGAGAAGCAAATCGCAAAAAGATATATAGAAATTTATAGGAAATTTATAGATGTATAGAAATTTTTTAAAAAGAGTGATTGATATCTTTGGTGCTTTGTTTTTGCTCATTTTAACATCACCTATCATCATAGCAACGGCGATCTTTATCTATTTTAAGGTAAGCCGCGATGTTATTTTTACGCAGGCAAGACCAGGGCTAAATGAGAAAATTTTTAAAATTTATAAATTTAAGACGATGAGTGACGAGCGTGACGCAAATGGCGAGCTCTTGCCAGATGAGCAGCGACTTGGTAAATTTGGCAAACTGATCCGCTCGCTCAGCCTTGATGAACTACCACAGCTATTTAACGTAATAAAGGGCGACATGAGCTTTATTGGACCAAGGCCGCTTTTGGTTGAGTATCTACCCATCTATAACGAAACGCAAAAGCACCGCCACGACGTACGCCCAGGTATCACGGGCCTAGCGCAGGTAAATGGTAGAAACGCCATAAGCTGGGAGAAAAAATTTGAATACGACGTCTATTACGCTAAAAATTTAAGCTTTATGCTTGACGTAAAGATTGCCTTACAGACAATAGAAAAGGTGCTAAAGCGAAGTGGTGTTAGCAAAGAGGGGCAGGCGACGACGGAGAAATTTAATGGCAAAAACTAAGAAAATTTACATCTACGGAGCGAGCGGCCACGGCCTTGTGGTCGCTGACATCGCTAGAAACAATGGCTATGATGAGATAGTTTTTTTAGATGATGCGAGTGAGCGTAAATTTAGCCCAGAGCTTAAAAAAGCAGACATCATAATAGCAATCGGTGAAAACAAAACTAGAGAGATGATAAGTAAAAGAGTCGAGGCTGCTGGCTTTGAGATAGTAAATTTGATCCATAAAAGCGCGGTTGTGAGTGAAAGTGCCGTGCTAGAAAAGGGCGTGGTCGTCATGCCAAATGCTGTGATAAACGCAAAAGCCCATATAAAAGAGGGCGCTATCATAAACTCTGGCGTAGTGATAGAGCATGAGTGCGTGATAGGCAAATTTGCTCACATCAGCCCAAATGCAGCTCTTGCTGGAAATGTGAGCGTGGGCAAATTTACGCATGTTGGCATTGGCTCAAGTGTAATTCAAGGCATAAGCATCGGCAACAACTGCATCATAGGTGCTGGAAGCGTGGTGGTAAGAGATATAAAAGATGGCATAAAGGCGTATGGCGTGCCTGCATGCGAGCGCGCTAAGATATAAAATTTAAAAATAAGTGCTAAAATCGCTAAAAAATCACGAAAGGTATGAACATGGATAGGGTTTTTTTATCTCCGCCAAACATGAGTGGAAAAGAGCAGGAATATATAAAAAAAGTATTTGAAAGCAACTATATAGCGCCACTTGGTGAGTATGTAAATAAATTTGAAGAAAGTATAAAAAACTACACTGGAGCAAAAGATGCGCTAGCACTATCTGCAGGAACTGCGGCACTTCACCTAGCACTTCGCGTCCTTGGCGTGAAAGAGGGCGACTTTGTGCTAGCTTCTAGCTTTACTTTCATGGCTTCAGTCTCGCCTATACTTTACGAAAAAGCAACTCCAGTCTTTATAGATAGCGACGAGAGCTGGAATTTAAGCCCAGAACTACTAAAAAAAGCGATATCAAATTTACCTAAAAAGCCAAAGGCATTAGTCGTTACTCATCTTTACGGACAAGCTTCAAAGATGAAAGAAATTTGCGAAATTTGCCAAAACGAGGGTATCGCTTTGGTAGAGGACGCAGCTGAGGCACTTGGTGGATTTTACGCTGGCAAGGCGCTTGGCACATTTGGTGTGATGGGAGCATATAGCTTTAATGGCAACAAGATCATCACCACTTCAGGCGGCGGTATGCTAGTTGGAGATAGCGAATTTGTGGAAAAAGCTAGATTTTACAGCACGCAAGCAAGAGAGCCGCTACTTCACTACGAGCACAAAGACTATGGCTACAACTACCGTTTAAGCAACGTTCTAGGCGCTATTGGTGTGGCTCAGATGGAAGTTTTGGAAAAAAGAGTTGAGCAAAAGAGAAAAGTTTTTGAAATTTATGAAAAAGAGCTTGGTGACGTTTTAGAATTTATGCCAGAGCTAGCAAATTCTCGTGGCAACAGATGGCTCACAACTGGCATTTTTGCTAAAAAAGATGCACATTTAAAGGTTATAAAAGCGCTAGCTGATGAGAACATCGAGAGTCGCCCACTTTGGAAGCCTATGCACATGCAGCCTGTATTTAAGGGCGCGCTAAGCTTTGTTGATGGTTGCAGTGAAGATCTATTTTCAAGAGGAATTTGCTTGCCAAGCGGTAGTGATATGAGCGAGGAAACGCAAGCAAGAGTGATCAAACTAGTCAAGGAAAACGCCTAAATGTTTCATGCAACAAAGTTAAAAAGGCTTATATTTTTCCTTACTGGTGATGTTTTTATATTTGCGTTTTCGATATATGCGGCTTATCTTTTGAGATTTAACGCAAACATCCCAGATATCTACGTCCAGGGCCTTTTTGTAACGGCTGGATTTTTGATTATTTTTAAGCTATTTTTTATGTGGATGTTTAAAATTTACAAGGTGCCGTGGAGATTTTTTGGATTAAATGAGGCTAGAAAAATTTTCTTAGCTCACATTTGCTCAGCGGTTTTGTTTACGATCATATTTTTCATAATACAAGACTTCTTTAATCCATACCCAAGAAGCGTTATTTTCATCGATCTTCTAATTTCATGCCTACTTATTGGACTTTTGAGAATTTCAAAGCGTATGGTGCTTGACTTTTCAAATAGACCTCGCAAAGGTGAGCCTTGTATCGTTATAGGTGCGACATCAAAAGCGCTTCACGTTTTGCGTGGCTTAAAGCAAGGGTATCTTGATTATTACGCAGTTGGCGTGGTAGATGGTAGGAGTGATCTTGTGGGCACTTATTGTGATGGATTTTTGGTGCAAGATAAAAAAGAGATACCAAATTTGATAAAAGACTACGAGGTAAAGACCGCTATCATTGCGCTTGCACTAGATCAAGACGAGCTTCAGGCCTTAGTTGATGAGCTAACGGGGTACGGCATAAGAGATATGAAACTATTTTCACTTATTGAGAATGAGCCGATCAAGGATATCTCTATCGAAGATTTGCTCGCTAGAAAGCCAAAAGACCTAAATCCTGAAGCTATCTCAAATTTTTTAAAAGACAAAAAAGTGCTTGTTACTGGAGCCGGTGGCAGTATTGGAAGTGAAATTTGTAAGCAGTGCTTAAAATTTGGAGTAAGTGAGCTTGTAATGGTTGAGCACAGTGAGTTTAACCTTTATAAAATAGGCGAAGATACAAAAGATAAAAGGACTATCAGTAAGCTTGTAAACATCACAAATTTAAAGGACTTTGAAGAAGTTTTTGCTGACTTTAAACCTGAGATTGTTATCCACGCAGCAGCATATAAACACGTGCCACTTTGTGAGCTAAACCCTCGCTCGGCTGTCGAAAACAATATCCTTGGCACAAAAAATGCTGTCGATCTTTCAAAAAAATATGGCGTTAAAAAATTTGTCATGATCTCATCAGACAAGGCCGTACGCCCAACAAATATAATGGGCACAACTAAGCGTGTTTGTGAGCTTTATGCTTTAAATTCAAATGAAGCAGGTGTCTGTGAGATAGTTTGCGTTCGCTTTGGAAATGTCCTTGGCTCAAGCGGTTCTGTCATACCAAAATTTAAAGCACAAATTGCCGCAAATAAGCCACTAAGTGTTACTCACCCAGAGATTACAAGATATTTTATGCTCACATCTGAAGCGTGTCAGCTGGTACTTCAAGCTGCCTCTATTGCAGAAGGTGGTGAGCTTTTTGTGCTTGATATGGGCGAGCCAATCAAGATTGTCGATCTGGCTAAAAAGATGCTGCTTCTTTCAAATAAAGAGCATTTAGGTATCGAATTTGTAGGACTTAGGACGGGCGAGAAGCTTTATGAGGAGCTACTTATTAACAAAGACGATGTTCAAACCAAGTATGAGTCGATCTTTGTGACGCATTCACAGCCATATGATTTAGTGCTTTTAAATTCGCAGATCAATGAGCTTTTGGAACTAGAAGATGATAGTGAGATCGCATCTGCGCTTAAAAAGATCGTTCCTGAGTTCAATCACGCATTAAATTTAAAAGGCTAATTAGAGGCAAAGAACAATGATAGCGATAATTGACTATGGAGCTGGAAACATCAAAAGCGTGATAAATGCTTTTGATTTTCTTGACAAAAAATGTGCCTTAGTGAGTAAGCCTGAAAATTTAAAGGAGTATTCGCACATTGTTTTGCCAGGCGTTGGAGCTTTTGGTGAGGCGATGACAAAGCTAAAAAATAACGGCATGGACGAAGCCGTAAAAGAAGCTGTAAAAAGCGGCAAAGCTTTTATTGGTATTTGCCTTGGTATGCAGCTTTTATTTGAGCGAAGCTTCGAGTTTGGCGAGCATAAGGGACTTTCTCTTTTGCCCGGCGAGGTCGTAAAATTTAATGAAACTAATTTCGATAAGCCATTAAAAATACCTCACATTGGCTGGAACGCTTTGGAATTTAAGCAAAATAGTCCATTAAATTTAGGACTAAAAAAGCTTGAGTATTTATATTTTGTACACAGCTATCACGTGGTTTGTGATGATAAATTTGCACTGGCAAAGACGACTTATGGATATGAATTTACAAGTGCGGTTTGGCATGAAAATATCTTTGGCTTTCAGCCTCATCCAGAAAAAAGTCATGAAGCTGGACTTAAAATTTTAGAGAATTTTGCGAGGTTGTGATGGAAATTTTTCCAGCGATTGATTTAAAAGAGGGGCAAGCAGTTAGACTTAGCAAAGGTCTTATGCAAAGTGCAAAAATTTATAGCAACGAGCCAAGTGAACTTGCTAAGAAATTTGAAGATTATGGCGCAAAATGGCTTCATGTGGTTGATTTAGACGGTGCATTTGCTGGAGAGACGATAAATTTTAAAACAATTGAAAAAATTACAAAGGCTACAAATTTAAGCGTCCAAGTAGGTGGTGGCATAAGAGATGAAGAGCGAATAAAACGCTATTTAGACCTTGGAGTTAGCAGAGTGATCCTTGGCTCAGTAGCTCTTAGAGATCCAGAATTTACAGCAAAAATGGCTGAAATTTATAGAGTTGTAGTCGGCATTGACGCAAAAGATGGCTACGTGGCCGTGCAAGGTTGGGGCGAGATCTCAAATATAAAAGCAGTCGATCTTGCAAGAAAATTTGCAGATGTTGGTGTGGAAGCTGTGATTTGCACCGATATTAACAAGGATGGAATGCTTGGCGGAGTAAATGTTGAGTTTAGCTTGCAAATAGCTAGAAATAGCAAGCTTGAGACAATAGCAAGTGGTGGCGTGAGTGATATAAATGATATTTTGATGCTAAAAGCCACAAATGAGATTAGTGGCGTAATAGTTGGGAAAGCCTACTATGAGGGGTTGCTTGACCTAAAAGAGGCCTTTAAACTACTTAGATAGCGTTAAAGCTTTTATAAATTTAAATTAGCTAGAATAGGGCAATTTTTACTAAAAGGATATTATGTGAAGATTTTGGTTGTAGATGACAGTTCAACAATGAGAAGAATCATAAAAAATACTTTACAAAGGTTAGGACATCAAGAAATTCTTGAGGCTGAGCATGGTCTTGAGGCTTGGAATATCTTAACTCAAAATGAAGGTATCGAAGTTCTTATCACTGACTGGAATATGCCTGAGATGAATGGTCTTGAACTTGTTAAAAAGGTAAGAGCAGAGCAAAAGTATGTTGATATGCCTATCATAATGGTAACAACAGAGGGCGGAAAGGCCGAAGTTATAACAGCTTTAAAAGCAGGTGTTAATAACTACATCGTTAAACCTTTTACACCACAAGTTTTAAAAGAGAAGCTTGAAGACGTTCTTGGTTAATGAAAGATAAATTTTACGAATTAAGCATCAAAACATCAAATTTTTATGATGAAATTTTAGAGTTAGTTTTTTATTTTGGGGTCACCTGTGTAGAAGAGCTAGATCACGAGATCATCATCAGGGAAGAGTATGATCTAAAAGATATAGCTTGGGGTATCGAAGAGTATGCAAAAGGGCTCTCTAGTGTTCGTAAAATTTCAAATGATTTAAAAATTTCTCTTAATTTAAAAGAAAATAAAGACTGGCTAGGTGAATATAAAAAGGCAGTTAAGCCTATTTTGGTTGACAAAATTTATGTTAGACCTAGCTGGGAAGAACCGCTTAAGGATGTAACAAACATCATAATTGACCCAGCTCTAGCTTTTGGTTCAGGGCATCATGAAAGCACAAATTCTTGCTTGCAGCTTTTACAAAAATATGCAAAAAGTGGCAATACTGCTTTAGATGTGGGCTGCGGAAGTGGAATTTTAAGTATTGCCTTGGCAAAGCTTGGCTGTAAGGTCGATGCTTGCGATACAGACGAGCAAGCTACGCAAAGTTCACTTAGTAATGCCGAGTTAAATGAGGTTAAATTTAATAAAGTTTGGACAGGTTCTATCGCAAATTTAGAGCAAAAATATGACATTGTCGTAGCAAATATCATTGCTGATGTCATTTTTATGCTCTCAAATGACTTAAAAAAATCGCTTAAAAAAGGCGGCTACTTGGTATTGTCAGGAATTTTAAACAAGTACGAAGATAGGATTAAAGATACATTTAAGGATTTGGAGCTAATTGAGATAAAACAAAGTAACGATTGGAGTAGCTTTGTTTATAAGGAAATAGATGAATAACCAAAATAATAATCAAAACAATGGTAACAATAACGGTTTTTTTAATAAAAATCCTATTTTCATTTTTGCCATTTTTGCAATAGTTATAGTTTTAGCTTTTAGAAGCTTTAGTGGAGACGGACTTGGCGGCTCTTTTGGGCTAAATGGTAATGCTCAGAGTAAAATGGTAGCTTATTCTGAGTTTAAAGATATGTTAAAAAATAAGCAGCTAAATGAGGTTGCTATCTCAGAAACTACCATAAAAGGCATAGGCAGTGACAAAACTATCTATCTTGCAAAACGCATAAATGATCCAATGCTCATTGGCATACTTGAGCAAAATGGCATAACTTATAGCGTTTATAGCGAAAACAACTGGTTTGGTGATCTTATATTTTCATGGATCATCCCGGTATTTATATTTTTTGCTATTTGGATGTTTATTGCTAGTCGTATGCAAAAGAATATTGGCGGCGGCATACTTGGCATAGGAAGTGCAAAAAAACTTATAAATTCTGAAAAACCAAAAGTAAAATTTGATGATGTCGCAGGCGTTGAAGAGGCAAAAGAAGAGGTTCAAGAGATAGTTGATTATCTAAAAAGTCCTGATAAATACCTAAGACTTGGGGCAAAAATTCCAAAAGGAATTTTGCTAGTTGGCCCTCCAGGCACAGGTAAAACGCTTCTTGCAAGAGCAGTTGCGGGTGAGGCTAGTGTACCATTTTTCTCTATGTCAGCATCAAGCTTTATAGAGATGTTTGTCGGTGTTGGAGCAAGTAGAGTTAGAGATCTTTTTGAAAATGCTAAAAAAGAGGCTCCAGCGATCGTTTTTATAGATGAGATCGATGCGATCGGTAAAAGTAGAAATTCTGGTCCAATGGGTGGCAACGACGAGAGAGAGCAGACGCTAAATCAGCTTCTTTCTGAGATGGACGGCTTTGATGCGGATAAATCACCAGTCATTGTTATAGCTGCTACAAATAGACCTGAAGTTTTAGACGCTGCGCTTTTAAGACCAGGTAGATTTGACAGGCAAGTGCTTGTTGATAAGCCTGATTTTAAAGGACGCTGCGATATTTTAAAAGTTCATATGAAAGATGTAAAGATTGGCAAAGATGTAAATATCGAGGATATCGCAAGGCTTACTACTGGTTTAGCAGGCGCTGATCTTGAAAATATCATAAATGAGGCAGCACTTCTTGCAGGACGTAAGTCAAAGACCTTTGTCGAGCAGGCTGATCTTGTAGAGGCTGTCGAGAGATCGATCGCTGGACTTGAGAAAAAGTCTCGCCGCGTAAATCCAAAAGAAAAAAGAATCGTCACTTATCATGAGTGTGGTCATGCCTTGATAGCTGAGCTAACAAAAGGTGCAAAAAGGGTAACAAAAGTCTCAGTCGTACCACGTGGTCTTGCGGCACTTGGCTATACTCTAAATACGCCTGAAGAGAATAAATTTATGATGCAAAAGCATGAATTGATAGCAGAAGTAGATGTACTTTTGGCTGGTAGAGCAGCTGAAGAGGTGTTTATTAAAGAAATTTCAACTGGAGCTAGCAACGACCTAGAGCGTGCAACTGATATCATAAAAGCTATGGTTAGTATGTATGGTATGAGCGATGTTGCCGGTCTTATGGTGCTTGAAAAGCAACGTGCTACGTTTTTAAATGGCGGTCAAAGCATCAAAGATTACAGTGATAAGATGGCTGAAAAGGTTGATGAGTTTGTAAAAACGCTTCTTCATGAAAGATACACGGCTGTACTTGGTTTGCTTGAAATTTATAAAGGCGCTATTGAAAATATGGTATCAGCACTTTATGAAGAAGAAACGATCGAAGGAAAAAGAGTTAGAGAGATCATTAAAAACTATGAGATCGAAAATAGTCTAGAGAGCAGACTCGTAGAGATAGAAGAAGACGAAAAGAGCAAAAAAGAGGAATAAAAATGAGTGGCTATATCGCGAAAGCAGGATATAAATTTATATTATTTTTTCTAATTTTATTTGTTTTATCTTTGCTATTTGGGATATTGCCACTACTTTTTGCTATTTTACTTTTTTTGGGACTTTATTTTTTTAGAGATCCTGAGAGGGAGCCATTTTCTGATGATAAATTGGCTTTACTATCGCCGATTGATGGCAAGATAAAAGAGATCAGTGCTTCAAATTTTGACAATAATGAAGTAGCTAAGATCGTCATAAAAAAATCTTTTTTTGATGTTGGTACATTAAGGGCTGTAAGTGATGTAAAAGTAGCTGAAATACGCAAAAGACATGGCTTATTCTTATGCCAGGCTATGAAAATTTCAGAATTTTTAAATGAAAGAGCTATTATTCGCTTTGAAAAAGAAAATATAAAATTTGTTATGAAAATTATAGCTGGAGTTTTCAGTCGAAGCTTAGAAATTTCAAATGTTACTAGCCTAAAAGCATCTAGAAAATTTGGTTTTTTAGGAAGTGGTGAGGTGATTTTATACTTACCAAGAGAGACTAAAATATGTGTAAGCGTTGGAGAAAGCGTAAAGGCTGCTTCACTTTTGGGATATTTTGAAGAGGGAAAAAGAGATGAATAACATACAAAAGATGCAACTAATGTATATCTTGCCAAATTTATTTACAGCAGCTAGTGCTTTTTTGGGTGTTATTAGCATTATTTCATCTATTCAAGGTAACTATTTTAAAGCCATTATTTATATAATCTTATCGCTTATTTTAGATGGACTTGATGGACGTGTGGCTAGACTTACAAAGACAACTAGCAAATTTGGCGTAGAGTTTGATAGTCTTGCAGATCTTGTTGCTTTTGGTGTAGCGCCAGCGATTTTATTTTATTTGACTATTGGTAAAAATTTTGGCAGATTCGGAGCACTTATAGCTGCTATGTTTGTAGTTTTTGGAGCTATTAGGCTTGCTCGTTTTAATGTCACTACTGGCACATATGAGCCAAATGTTTTTATCGGGCTTCCTATTCCATCAGCAGCTATTGTGAGCGTACTTTGGGTTGGAATTTATATTGACTATACTTTTTTAGAGGGATTTGAGTGGTGCTTGATGTTACTTGAAGCTACTTTGGCAGCTTTAATGGTTAGCAACATCCGCTATCCAAGCTTTAAAAAAATAAATTTAAAACAAACCCATGTGATAAGAATTTTAGTAGCTCTTGTAGTTGCATTTTCGATGCTTTATCTATATCCATTTGAAAGTGCGACTTTGGTTATGAGCATCTATATGCTTTATGGTATAGTAAGAGCTACTATAATGTTTAGTAAAAATTCCAAAAAAAAGGAGAGCGAATGAGTGAAAATGGCGTCATAAAATCACGTAAATTTTTACCTAAAATCGAAATCAAAAACTCTCTACTGCTGCTACTTAGGTAGCAAATTTCTCTTTACTTAACTCATCAAATTTAAAATTTAAATAAAAAAATAAAAAAGGACAAAAATGGATAAGAATAAAATTATAATCTTTGATACAACTTTAAGAGATGGCGAGCAAAGCCCTGGTGCATCGATGAATACAGCCGAAAAACTACAGATCGCACTTCAGCTTGAAAGGCTTGGTGTGGATGTTATGGAGGCTGGATTTGCAGCAGCAAGCCCAGGGGACTTTGATGCGGTAAATCAAATAGCAAAGCAAGCCTCAAATATCACGGTTTGCTCTCTTGCACGTGCAGTTGAACGTGATATCAAGGCAGCTGGCGAGGCATTGGCTCCGGCTAAAAATAAGAGAATTCATACATTTATAGCGACAAGCCCAATTCATATGGAGTACAAGTTAAAAATGAGTCCAGATGAAGTAATAAAACGTGCAGTCGAGTCTATAAAATACGCAAAAACCTTTTGCGATGATGTGGAGTTTAGCTGCGAGGACGCTTGTAGAAGTGAAATGAGCTTTTTAAAAGAAATTTGTGATGCTGCTATAAATGCGGGTGCAAAAACTTTAAATATCCCTGATACAGTTGGTTATTTATATCCTGAAGAGATAACTGCTCGCATTAGTGAAATAGTAAAATTTGTAGGCGATAGAGCGATAATATCTGTGCATAATCACAATGACTTAGGTATGGCTACGGCAAATTCACTAGCAGCCATAAAAGCTGGTGCAAGGCAGGTTGAAGGTACGATAAATGGCATAGGTGAGCGTGCTGGAAATGCTGCGCTTGAAGAGATAGTGATGGCTATCAAAACCCGCCAAGACGTCTTTGCTCCACTTTATACGGACATCATCTCAAAAGAAATTTATCCAACTTCAAGACTGATCGCTAGTATTATAGGCATTGAGCCTCAACCAAACAAAGCTATCGTTGGTAAAAACGCATTTGCTCATGAGAGTGGCATACATCAAGACGGCGTGCTAAAACATAAAGAGACCTATGAGATAATTAGCGCTGAGAGTATAGGCCTTGAGAAAAATTCTCTTGTTTTAGGTAAGCATAGTGGTCGCCACGCGTTTAAAGATAAGCTTGCTAGCCTTGGATTTGACCTTGATAGCGATGCTCTTAATAAGGCATTTGAAAAATTTAAAGAGCTAGCTGATAAGAAAAAAGAGATATTTGATGATGATATTAGAGCTCTTGTGGCTGAAGAGATTACAAAAATTCCACAAGCTTATGAGATCACGGCTCTTCTTCAAAGTAGCGGCGGAAGCCTTGCGAGTGCTTCAATTAGTATAAAACACAATGATGAGATCATCAGTGACTCAGCTCTAGGAAATGGTACTGCTGATGCGATATTTAAGGTAGTTGATCGTATTAGTGGTATTAGTGGCACGCTAAAAGACTATAAAGTGGCATCCGTTTCTCAAGGTAAAGACGCACTTGCAAAGGTTGATGTAAAGGTCGAGTTTGAGGGCAAAACGGCTGTAATAGGCCATGGACTTGACATAGATACTATGATGGCAAGTGCAAAAGCCTATGTTGGCGCACTAAATAGCTACCTTCGCATACATAAAAACTAAAATTTTAGCTGGCTGTTAAATTTACAGCTGGCTACTTTAAATTTAATCCAAAAAATATATAAATTTTTAAAATTCAAAGCCTTTATTTAAAAAATAGAATTTTTACTATCTTTGCAAATTTTAAAATCTTACTCACTCGCCTTAGTAACTTACTAATTTTAGGGCTCATAAACATTCACCACTAAATTTAGAAGCGTGATATACTCGCTCGTAAATTTTTAAAATTTGATAAGGTTTAGACCGCATGCAGTGTAAAGCACTAGTGTATGCCTCTTGAATGTGCGAGGGATTTGGGGGATTTCTTAAAAAAAGGAGGGGGACAAGGGGATGGACTTCGCGTCTACCACGCAGTTGCGAGCCTGAGAAGTAAAATTAAGTCCCCTTGCCTCTCTTTCGAATAAAAAATTGCAAATTTAATCAAGCCATTTTGTAAATTTTAAAATATTACACTCGCCATAGCAGACTACTAAATTTATAGCCACAAAATACCAGCTTTAATTTAAAATTTTGCTCAGAGAACAAATTTTTTGACTTACTACCCAACTATCTTTTTAACAGCTAGTGAGGCTAAATTTAGCCCAAAGCAAGCAGTCACACCCATGAAGCTGCCAAGTAGTTTGCAAAGTGGCTCTTCTGTTGAAAAGACCACATCAAATTTACCGCTAAAGC
This sequence comes from Campylobacter concisus, assembly GCF_003048575.1. Classification (NCBI taxonomy): domain Bacteria; kingdom Pseudomonadati; phylum Campylobacterota; class Epsilonproteobacteria; order Campylobacterales; family Campylobacteraceae; genus Campylobacter; species Campylobacter concisus. The sequence goes on from NZ_PIRZ01000003.1 coordinate 156,244, forward strand.
CTGATTTTTTGAGTTCATATCTATATTTTCTAGCTAGTGGATCGACCGAGGTTTTCCACACGCTAGCCACCTTTATCTTGGTTGGATCGATCCTTTTTGCACCACCCATAGAGGCTATAAATTTGCTAGGATCTACCGCATTTGCAAGGGCGATCTTAGCAGTGATATCATCGATCGCATCGATCACCACGTCAAATTTACTAAAGTCAAATCCAGCAATAAACTCAGGCGTAATCAGCGTCTGAATAGGCGTGATACAAGGATAAATTTTGGCAAACTCATCTACCTTTATGCCACCAATGTTTTCGCTGTAAATTTGGCGATTTTGATTTGTTATATCAAAGGTGTCTTTATCGATCAGCGTGATGCTCCCAACCCCGCTTCTAGCAAGCGCATCTACGCACATTCCACCCACACCACCAGCTCCACAAACTAGCACTTTTGCGCTTTGAAGCTTGCTAAAACCATCCTCGCCAAAGAGCCATCTTGTCCTCGTAAATCTATCATTTTGCATCAAATTTCCCTTTTAAGCTCTCCAAACTCTCGTATGAAGTCATATTTAGTTTTATGGGCGTTATCGTGGCAAAGCCCTCATTTACCTTGCTGATGTCACTAGGCTCGCCCTTTTCGTATTCAAGTGCAGCGTTTCCAAGCCAGTAGTACTCGATACCTCTTGGGTTGCGATTAAGCGTAGCATGTGTGGCGTAGGTGCGTTTGCCAGCTGGGACGACGGTGTAGCCTTTGAAATTTTTGCTTGTCACGGCTGGGATATTTACATTTAGAAATTCTCTTTGATTTAGCGAAATTTCATCCTCTAGCACCTTTGGTACGATAAATTTCACCACCTCTTTTGCTAGATTAAAGCCAAGTTCATTCAGCGAGTTGTTTGCATAAAACTGCGAAAAAGCGATACTTCTAATGCCTTGCAAAACCCCCTCCATCGCCGCTCCACACGTACCAGAATAGGTTATATCTTCGCCCAAATTTGCTCCGTGATTTATGCCGCTTATCACTAGATCTGGCTTTTTATTATAAAGTGCGTGAAGTGCGAGATAGACGCAGTCACTTGGCGTTGCGTCATCGAGTTTAAAAAAGTTATCATCAAGTTTTATAAATCTAAGTGGCCTTGTGAGCGTCAAAGAGTGAGCGCAGGCTGATTTTTCAGAGCTTGGAGCTACGATCGTGACGTTCACGCCGTCTAGCTCACTTAAAGCTTCTTTTAAAGCAAGTAAGCCAGTCGCCTCAAATCCATCGTCATTTGTTATCAAAATTTCTTTCAAATTTTATCCTTTAAAGGGTTGGATTTTATCACAGCTTTCTTAAAATTTTAAAGAATTTTTGCGTATAATGCCCCCAAAAAAAGACCTGATGAAAGTGTGTAAATGAAAATTTTAGTCTCCGCTCTTGAGCCATCGGCAAATTTGCATTTAAAAGAAATTTTGAAAAATTTCGAGGGCGAATTTGAGCTTATGGGAATTTTTAGCGAAGAGCTTGGCACGCCATATATGAAAAGTAGCGAATTTTCAGCGATGGGCTTTGTCGAGGTTTTGCCGCTCATTTTCAAAGCAAAAAAGGCGATAAAAGTGATGAGCCAGATGGCAAAAGAGGCTGATGCAGTGCTGCTAATAGACAGCCCAGCATTTAATCTGCCACTTGCAAAGGCGATAAAAAAGGCTGGTGCAAAGACGGCCGTGACATACTATATCTTGCCTCAAGTTTGGGCGTGGAAGCCAAAAAGAGTGAGCGTAGTGGAGAGGTACTGTGACAACCTGGCTTCGATCCTGCCATTTGATGCGAAATTTTATAGCCGATCGACCTACGTGGGACATCCTTTGATGGATGAGATAAAGCTTAAAAAAACTAGCCTAAGTAGCAGTGGCAAAGTGGCTTTTTTGCCAGGCTCTAGAAGGTCAGAGATTTCAAGACTTATGCCAGTTTATAGAGAGCTTGCTAAGAATATTGAGGCAAAAAGACTGCTTGTCGTGCCACCATTTTTGCTTGATAAAGTGGGTGAAATTTATGGCGATGTAAGCGATTTTGATATCGTCTTAAATACGCCTGAAGCTTTGTATGAGAGCGATTTTGCCTTTGTTTGCTCAGGCACGGCTACGCTTGAGGCAGCGCTCATTGGCACGCCATTTGTGCTAGCTTACAAGGCAAAAGCCATAGATATTTTTATAGCTAGAAAATTTGTAAAGATCAAGCACGCTGGACTTGCAAATATAATGTTTGATTTCATGGGCAAAGAGCCGCTTCATGAGGAGTTTATCCAAGAGTTTGCAACGGCTGAAAATTTGCTAAGAGCTTATGAGAGCTGCGATAGGCAGAAATTCTTAAAAGGCTGTGATGAACTAAGGGCTTATTTAGGGCATGGCAGCAGCAAAAACGTAGTAAAAATTTTAAAGAATATGGAGTAAAAAATGAGTGAACCAATGACAATGCACGGATATGAAAAGATAGAAGCTGAGCTAAAGGATCTAAGGCTGGTGCAACGCCCTCAAATCGTAACTGAGATAGATATCGCAAGAAGTCACGGTGACCTAAAAGAAAATGCTGAGTATCATGCAGCAAAAGAGAAGCAAGCCTTTATAGACGCTAGGATAGCAGAGCTAGGCTCGCTTCTTGCAAATGCCGAAGTGATCGATCCAAGTAGCTATGAGCACGATAGAGTTAGATTTGGCTCGAGTGTGACGATAATGGACGAAGAGACCGAAATAGAGCATACATATACGATAGTTGGCATTAGTGAAAGCGACATCGATAAAGGCTATATCTCGATAAACTCACCTCTTGCAAAGCAGCTTTTGGGTAAGGCTGAGGGCGATGAGGTAGTGCTAAATTTACCAAAAGGTAGAAGCGACGTTGAGATCGTAAAAATTTGCTATAAGCCTATAAAATTTGACTAAAAAGATGGGACAAAGAGCTAGAAACTGCTTTTTGGCTCTGCTATTTTTTAATTAAGGCAAAATTTGAGCGAATATCTATATGCCCCCATTATAAAAGAAGGCGCGATCTTTATAGCTGATGCACATGAAAACGTAAACCGAAATGGCTTTTTAAAATTTTTAAGAGCTGTTGATAGCGGGGAGATCAAAGAGCCGCCACAAATTTTTTTATTAGGCGATATGTTTGACTTTCTAACGGGCGAGGGCGAATACACAAGAGAATTTTACGCTGAGCACTTAAGCCTTATAAATAAAATTTCACAAAAGGTAGAAATTTTTTACTTCGAGGGCAACCACGATTTTAGACTTTCAAATTTATTTAATAAAACAAGAGATTTTTGGGATGGACACGAGGTGCAAAGCTATAAAAATGTCAAAATCTATGACATTTCCGCACAGCCAGCAAATTTTAAGACGATCAATGAAGAGCACGTCCAGATCGCACATGGCGATATATTTTTACCTTTTGTAGATAAATATGCACTTAGATTTTTGCGTTTAAAATGGTTTTTAAAATTTATGAATGCTTTGGATAAATTTTTACATTTTAAAATATCAAAAGCGATACTAGCCAAACTTACTAAGAAAAATTTAGACTATAAAATTCCTAATTTTAAGGAGCTAATGAGCAAGCATTTGCAAGGATATGAGGCCGGCATTGTGATAGAAGGACACTATCATCAAGGCGAGCAATTTAACATTTATGATAAGTTTTATATAAATTTACCTTGTTTTGCATGTGAGCAAAGTTATTTTGTTGTAGAATACGCCCAGCAAAAATTAAATTTGCTCAAAATGAGTTTGAAAGGACATTGATGTTTGGAGATAACGTACTAAAAACGGACTCAAACGAGATGGAACTTGTTGATTTTCGTATCTTTAAAAAGACCGAAAACAAAGTATATGAAGGAATATACGGAGTCAATGTCGCAAAGGTGCGGGAGATCATTAAGATGCCAAATCTTACAGAGCTTCCAGGCGTTCCTGAGTATATCGAGGGAATTTTTGATTTAAGGGGTGTGGTGATCCCTGTCATAAATTTGGCAAGATGGATGAATATTATCGAGCCAACCGAAGGTGTAGTTATAAAGCCACGTGTTATTATTGCTGAGTTTAGCGGTATTTTGATCGGTTTTATCGTCCATGAGGCAAAAAGGATCAGGCGTATAAGCTGGAAAGATATCGAGCCTGCAAATTTTGCTTCAGGTTCTGGCGCTTTAGACAAAGGCAAAATAACAGGCGTAACAAGAATAGAAAATGATGAAGTTTTGCTTATTCTTGATCTTGAAAGCATAGTAGAAGAGCTTGGAATTTACTCACCAAAGATCGAATTTGATGTAACAGACGATCAAAAATTAAAAGGTGCTGCTTTGGTTTTGGATGATAGCTCGACTGCTAGAAAACTGGTAAAAGACGCACTTGAGAAAATGGGACTTAGCGTGGTTGAGGCTAAAAACGGCGTTGAGGGTTTGGAGAGAATGGAAGAACTTTATCAAAGATATGGAGATAACTTATCAAGAGAGCTTAGAGTTATCTTAAGTGATATCGAAATGCCACAGATGGATGGATACCGCTTTGCTTCAACTCTTAAAAACGATGAAAGATTTAAAGAAGTGCCAATAGTATTTAACTCCTCATTGAGTAATGATTTTAGTGAAATCAAGAGCAAAGAAGCTGGTGGTGCGGCGTATCTTACAAAATTTGATGCAAGCATATTTTATCAAGAAGTGCTAAAGGTTATTGAAGCACATTCTAAATCTGCAAAATGAGGTGAAACATGGATGATATGAAAGAAATAATGGAAGACTTTTTAATAGAGGCTTTCGAACTTATTGAGCAGATAGATCACGACCTTGTTGAGCTTGAGTCAAACCCTGAAGATTTGGAATTATTAAATAGAATTTTCCGCGTTGCTCACACAGTAAAAGGTAGTTCAAGTTTTTTAAATTTTGATGTTCTAACAGAGCTTACTCACCATATGGAGGATGTTTTAAATAAAGCCAGAAAAGGCGAGCTAAAGATCACTCCAGACATTATGGACGTAGTTCTTGAGTCAGTTGATATGATGAAAGGCTTGTTAAGCAGCATTAGAGATCATGGAAATGATACAGCTGCTGGCATTGATATTAAAAGTATTTGCGCAAGACTTACTCAAATTTCTGAAGGTGAGGTTCCAGTAGCAGCTCCTGAAGCTCCTGTCACGCCAGTAGCTGAGCCAACACCAGAGCCGGCAAAAGAGTCAGAGCCAGCCGCGCCTGCCGAAGAAGCACCAGAGATAAGTGATGCTGAGCTTTCAAAGCTAAGTGATTCAGAAGTTGAAGCTGAGATAGAAAGACTCTTAAAGGTTAGAAAGGCTGAGGATCAAGCAAGGCGTGCTTCAAAAGGTATAGCTCCAAAATCTCCTAGCGAGATAGCCCCAGCTGCAAGTAGCACTTCAGCTCCAGCTGCAAAAGCAGAGAGCAAAGAAAAAGACGGAGATAAGAAGGTCCCAGCGGCAAGTAGCGGTGCAGTAGCTCAGGAACAAACTATACGTGTTGAGGTAAAAAGACTTGACCACTTAATGAACCTAATTGGTGAGCTTGTTCTTGGTAAAAACCGCTTATTAAAAATTTATGATGACGTGGAAGAGAGATATGAGGGTGAGAAATTCCTTGAAGAGCTAAACCAGGTAGTTTCAAGTCTAAGCTTGGTAACGACTGATATTCAGCTTGCCGTTATGAAGACAAGAATGCTTCCAATAGCAAAAGTCTTTAATAAATTCCCACGTATGATACGCGATCTTAGCCGCGATCTTGGTAAGCAAATCGATCTTGAAATTTCAGGTGAAGAGACTGAACTTGATAAGTCAATCGTAGAAGAGATCGGCGATCCACTAGTTCACATCATCAGAAATTCATGCGATCACGGCATCGAGGATCCTGAGACAAGAAAGGCAGCAGGTAAGCCAGAAAAAGGCCTTGTTCAGCTAAAAGCTTACAATGAAGGCAACCACATCGTTGTTGAGATAGTTGATGATGGTAAAGGCTTAGATGCTGACATGCTTAAATCTAAATCGATAGAAAAAGGCATCATCACTGAGCGCGAAGCTGATGCGATGAGCGAAAAAGAGGCATTTGGCCTTATCTTTAGACCAGGATTTTCAACTGCAGCAAAGGTTACAAACGTATCTGGTCGTGGTGTTGGTATGGACGTTGTTAAGACAAATATTGAAAAGCTAAATGGTATCATTGATATTGAAAGTGAAGTTGGAAAAGGCACGGTTATGAAGCTTAAAATTCCACTCACGCTTGCGATTATTCAGTCGCTACTTGTTGGAACGCAAGAAGAATTTTATGCTATTCCACTTGCTAGCGTTCTTGAAACTGTTCGCGTGCCGATTGATGATATCTACACGATCGATGGCAAAAATGTACTAAGGCTAAGAGATGAAGTCTTATCTCTTGTTAGACTCTCTGATGTATTTGGTGTAGAAAAAGCATTTGATGGTGGAGATCAAACTTATGTCGTAATAATCGGTGTTGCTGAAGCAAAACTAGGTATTATCGTCGATACTTTGGTTGGACAAGAAGAGATTGTTATCAAATCAATGGGTGATTATCTACAAAACATCCCAGGCATCGCTGGTGCTACCATTAGAGGTGATGGCCGTGTGACTTTGATTATAGATGTTGGTGCTATGATGGAGATGGCAAAAGATATCAAGGTAGATATTAGAGCCGAAATAGAAGATAGCACGAAAGCAAAGGAAAAACCAAGCGATTATAAAGTCTTGATAGTTGATGACTCAAAAATGGATAGAACTATCATGCAAAAAGCGCTTGAACCAACTGGGGTAACAATAATAGAAGCTACAAATGGTGTTGAGGCATTAAATATCGTAAAATCCGGAGAGCACTCTTTTGATGCGATTTTGATAGATATTGAGATGCCAAGGATGGATGGATATACACTGGCTGGCGAAATTAGAAAATACTCTAAGTATAGAAATTTACCACTTATTGCTGTTACATCAAGGACGTCAAAAACAGATAGATTGCGTGGTGTAGAAGTTGGAATGACTGAGTATATTACAAAACCATATTCAGCCGAGTACTTAGAAAATGTCGTTAGAAAGAATATAAAATTAGCTTAGGGGTAAGGGATGAACAATAAACTAAATCAAGTTTTAAGCAAACAAAAACAGCAAATGAATGGTCCTGAGTTAAAAAATAATGAGGATATAGTTCAGCTAGTAGGATTTGTTGTCGGTGAGGAAGAGTACGCGATACCTATTTTAAATATCCAAGAGATAATCAAACCTATTGAATATACACGTGTTCCTAGTGTGCCTGATTATGTTCTTGGCGTGTTTAACCTACGCGGAAATGTTATTCCGCTTATTGATTTGCGTAAGCGTTTTTCACTAAATGTCACAAAACAAAGCCCAAGCACAAGATATATCGTTATGAAAGATGCGGATAATATCGCTGGCTTTGTGATAGACCGCTTGACGGAGGCTATCAGAATAGACCGCAACAGGATCGATCCGCCACCAGAGACTTTAGTAAAAGACAAAGGCATGATTTATGGTATCGGAAAGCGCGACCAAAATATCCTTACGATCTTAAAGGTCGAAAGTCTTTTAAAACGTGATTTTTAGGGTATAGCTTGATAAAACTTTGTGTTTTTGATTTTGACTCTACAATAATGGACGGCGAGACGATAGATATTCTCGCCGCCGCTAATAATGCTAGCGAAGAAGTAGCTAATATAACTAAGCATTCGATGAACGGTGAGCTTGATTTTTTTGAAAGTCTTACAAAAAGAGTAAAATTTTTAAAAGGATTGCCGCTTTTAAAAGTAAATGAAATTTGCAAAAATTTACCCATAATGCCAGGAGCTGGCGAGCTAATAAAAGCTTTAAGGCAAAAAGGTATCAAAGTTGTGGTTTTTAGCGGTGGATTTCACAATGCAACCGATGTAATGCAAAAAAAACTTAATTTTGATGCAAATTTTGCAAATATCTTGCATCATAAAGATGGAATTTTAAGTGGTGAAGTTGGCGGAGAAATGATGTTTAGTAGTTCAAAGGGAGATATGATTGACCGCTTGTGTGGACTATTAAATCTAGGCAAGGACGAGATAATGTGTGTTGGGGACGGGGCCAATGACATATCGATGTTTAGAAAGTGCGACCTTAGCATTGCATTTTGTGCAAAAGATATCTTAAAAAAAGAAGCGACACATTGTGTTGATGTTAAAGACTTGCGTGAAATTTTAAAATTTATAAGGTAGAAATTAATGTATGACAACGAAGCTAAATTCTCTCTTTGGTGTGATTTTATAGAGAGAAATTTTTTACAAAGCGAATTTAACTCTTTATTGGAAAATAATATTATAAACGGTGCTACAAGCAACCCAGCTATTTTTAAAACAGCGTTTGCTTCACCTGCTTATAAAAAGATCATAGAAACTAGCAATAAACGCCATCCAAAAGATCTTTATGAAATTTTGGCTACTCAAGATATAAAAATCGCAGCATGTAAAATGTTAAGAAATTATGCAAACGGTGATGATGGCTTTGTAAGTATTGAGGTTGATCCAAATTTAAGTGACGATACAGCTGCAACGATAGAGGAAGGTATCAGGCTTTATAATCTAATATCAATGCCAAATGTTATGATAAAAATTCCAGCTACAAAAGATGGTTATGAGGCGATGAGCGCGCTTATGGCAAGGGGAATTAGTGTAAATGCTACGCTTATATTCTCGCCAGATCAGGCTAAAAACTGTCTTGAGGCTTTTAAAGAAGGCAGTAAAGCTTATGCAAGTCGCTTTATAGATACTACTATGCCAAAAGGTGTGATAAGTGTTTTTGTAAGTAGATTTGATAGAAAGCTTGATGAGGTTATGGCTGCAAAAAGCTTGCCAACGGGACAAATTGGCATAATGAATGCTGCAAATATATATCACCTTATTGAAGATTTTGGACTAGAAAATGTAAGAACGCTTTTTGCAAGCACAGGCGTAAAAGGCGGTAGTTTAAGAGGGGATTATTACGTTAGAGAGCTAATGTATAAAAATTCTATAAATACAGCACCAATAGAGACGATAAAAGAATTTATAAAAGAAAGAGCAGAGGCAAAAAATGTGCCTAGTAAAGAAAATATCTCAAGTTTTTTCCAGATTATAAAAAATAATGATATGGATATAAATGTTGTTTATAAAGATTTATTAAGCGATGGTTTAAAGCAGTTTGTATCAGCATTTGATGATATTATGAAATCACTTTAGACAAAGAAGCCTAAGCTAATACAAAAACAGCAAAAGTGACCATTTTTAAGTAAGCTTTATGTGAAATTTATAAAGCATTAGATAAAATCAGCACCTATTTTTTATGAAAGGAAAACGATGTTAGAAGGAATCGTTAGAGAGAGTATCGGTAAGAAGTCTGCGAAGGCTTTGAGAAGAGATGGTTATCTAATCGCCAACATTTATGGCAAGGGATTAGAGAATGTTGCAGCTGCTTTTAAAGTAAATGACTTTATTAAAGAAGCGCGCAAAAAAGAGAGCCTTGCTTTTGATGTAAAAGTAGGCGGGAAAGTTTATAATGTCGTTATTGTTGATTACCAAAGAGATGTTGTTACAAGTGATCTTAAACACGTAGATCTAAAAGTAGCACTTCCTGGCGTTTTATCAAAATATATGATCCCAGTTAAGCCAGTTGGAACACCTATTGGTCTTAAAAATAAGGGCGTTTTGATCCAGTCAAAAAGACGTCTTTGCGTAAAATGCACGGCTGAAAATTTACCAAATTCATTTGATGTTGATGTAAGCAAACTTGACATTGATGATACGATTTTGGTTCGTGATATCACAGCTCCTAAAGGCGTCACTATTATCGACGCTGACCGTGTTGCGGTACTTGGAGTTATTAAAGCTAAATAAAAAGGGCTTTTGTGACACTAATAGTGGGGCTGGGAAATCCTGGTCCCAAATACGAAAATACTAGACACAACATAGGCTTTATGCTTATAGATCTCCTAAAAGACTCAAATTACAAAGATGTTAGCTCAGCCAAATTCCAAGGCGAAGTTTTTAAATTTAACGACATTATCTTGCTAAAACCTACAACTTTTATGAACCTCTCAGGGCAAAGTGTAAAAGCGGTCAAAGATTTTTATAAACCAGATAGAATAATCGTAATACACGATGATCTTGATCTTAGTTTTGGTGCAGTTAAATTTAAAAAAGGCGGTAGTAGCGGCGGGCATAACGGCATAAAATCGATCGATGGACTAATAGGTAACGAGTACGAAAGGGTGCGTGTTGGCATTGGACACCTTGGTGATGCTAAAAATTTTGTCCTTGGAGAGTTTAGTGATGAGGAGAAAAAGGCTTTAGATGAAATTTTAGCCTATACAAAAAATGCAGTTTGTGAACTACTAAAGAGTGACATCAACGAAATCTCGCAAAAATTTACGATAAAAAAAGGTCTTATAAAATGAAACTATACGCCAGATACGTTGGCTGGGTCTATATAAAATCTTTTCTTATCGTATTTTTAGCGCTTGAGTTATTTTATGTTGGCATCGATCTGCTTACAAATTTAAAGGATCTGCCACCATCTGCTAACCTTCAGCTCCTTTATGTTGGGCTTACATCGCTTAGCGCTATTGGCTATGTTTTACCACTTTCGCTTATTTTTGCACTCATTATTTTACATGTAAATATGGTCAGGTCAAACGAGCTAATCAGTTTTTATGCGCTTGGCATTAGCAAAAATAGTCTAATTTTTCCACCATTTTTTATTGCACTTTTTGTAACTATTTTTTATGTTGGCTTAAATTTTACTCCATTTGCCTATGCGCACGACTATCAAAAAAGCATCGCTAAAAATACGGCTTTCTCAAAAAGCACTACCGATTCATTTTTAAAATTTGAAGGTAAATTTATCTACATAAAGGAGCTAAATTCTGTTAATCAAATAGCAAATGATGTTAGAATTTTTGAGATAAATGGCACAAATTTACTTTCAACTACATTTGCAAATCATGCTAATTTTAAAGACAATGAGTGGATTTTAAAAGATGTTAATCAAACTATTTTGCCGCAAATTTTAGAGCTTGGTGAGGCTGGTTTTAATAAGATACAAAGTGAGAGCTTAGATGCATTAAAGGGCTTTAAGCCAAAGAGTATTGAAAGCGCTGTTAGCGTTGAAAACTCAAAATTTAATATCCCAGATGCAATAAATTTTATAAAGACATTTAAGAATGAAGGTATCGGCCTTGATAGCGCAAAAACAGCTTTTTATAACCTTGCTATCGCACCATTTTTTGCACCATTTTTGTTGCTCATTTTTTACTATCATTTGCCTGTAACTGGTAGATTTTTTAATCTTGCACTTTCGACTTTTATTTTTGTTGTGATAACTCTTGTCGTTTGGGGGCTGCTCTTTATTCTTGCAAAATTTGCACAAACTTCCGTAATCTTGCCAGAGATTGGCATAGTTTTGCCAGTTATTTTACTTTTTGCATACGCCATTTATCTCATAAAATCGCATCGTTAAGCCAAATTTTGGCAAGCTTTTTGTAAAATCAAGCCATTTTAATAAAGGCTATTTTATGGATTTTAAAGAGCTTGCAAATAGATACAAAACCCCACTTTACATTTATGATTTTAACCACATAAAAAACCGCTACGAGGCGCTAAAAAACGCATTTTACGCTAGAAAATCTCTCATTTGCTATGCGGTGAAAGCAAACTCAAATCTAAGTGTTTTAAAATTTCTAGCTGATCTTGGAGCTGGATTTGATTGTGTTAGCATCGGCGAGGTCAGAAGAGTACTTTTAGCAGGTGCAAAGAGATATCAGATCATTTTTAGTGGCGTTGGTAAGAGCGATGAAGAGTTAAAAGAGGCTTTAAAAAATGAAATTTTGCTCATAAATGTCGAGAGTTTTGCTGAACTTTTAAGACTTGAAGAGATCGCAAAAGGGCTAAACTTAAAGGCAAGAATTAGCATTAGGGTAAATCCAGGTGTCGATGCAAAAACTCACCCATATATCTCAACAGGACTAAATGAAAATAAATTTGGCGTTGATGCCGAAACAGCCAAAAAAATGTACATTCATGCTAAAGCTTCAGACTCTCTTGAGCCAACTGGTATACATTTTCACATCGGATCTCAGCTAACATCACTTAGCCCGATAATCGATGCTGCAAATATCGTTAGTGAGCTTTTAAGAGAGCTAAGAGCACTTGAAATTGATATCAAATTTTTCGATGTTGGTGGCGGACTTGGCATCATTTATAACGATGAAAAAGAGATAAATTTATACGACTATGCTCAAGGAATTTTAGCTGCACTAAAAGGCCAAGACGTGACTATAGTATGCGAGCCAGGACGCTTTATCGTAGGTAATGCCGGCTACTTTGTCGCAAGCGTTTTATATGAGAAATTTAACGGCAAAAAGAGATTTGTCATCACTGATGGCGCGATGAATGATCTTATTAGACCAAGCCTTTATGGTGCTCACCATGAAATTTTTGTTTGTGGTAAGGATAAAAATTTAGGCCCATGCGATGTGGTTGGTCCAGTTTGCGAAAGTGGAGACTTTTTAGCAAAAGATATAGAGCTGCCAGAGTGCGATAGTGGCGATATTATCGTGGTAAAAGGTGCTGGAGCTTACGGTTTTAGCATGAGTTCAAACTACAACACAAGAAACAGAGCTGCTGAAGTTTGCGTGCTTGATGGCAAAGATAGGCTTATAAGAAGACGTGAGAGCTTTGAAGATGTCGTGGCACTTGAGAGAGAATTTTTGGAGAGCGCTGATGCAAGAGCTAAATGAGCTTAGAAAAGAGATCGATGCGATCGATGATCTCATCTTAAATAAACTAAATGAAAGGATGATTTTAGTTGAGCAAATCGGCAAGCTAAAGCAAACTAGCGGAACGCCTATTTATCGTCCTGAGCGTGAGCGAGCCATCATAAACCGACTAACTAGTCTTAGCAAAGACAAAGCTTTAAATAAAGCTGCTATTGAAGCCATTTATCTTGAAATTTTTGCTGTAAGTAGAAATTTAGAGATGCCTCAAAAGATCGTATATCTAGGGCCTGAAGGCACTTACACGCATCAGGCGGCTCAGAGTAGATTTGGTGCGATGAGTTCATATTTGCCACTTGCGACCATCGAGGCGGTTTTTACAAAGCTAGCTCAAAAAGAGGCGAAATATGGCGTTGTGCCTATTGAAAATAACACCGAAGGCGCTGTTGGCGCTACACTTGATTGTTTGAGTAAATTCAGTGATATAAAAATAGTTGCTGAGCTTTATGTGGATATCCACCACAGCTTTGTTAGCATAAATGAAAATTTAAAAGAGATAAAGCGAATTTACTCGCATCCGCAAGGGTATAATCAATGCCGTAAATTTTTAGAAGATCATATGCTAAATGAAATTGAATTTGTTCCAGCAAAATCAACCGCAGCAGCTGCATATATGGCATCAATGGATAGAAATTCAGCTGCCATTTGCTCAAAGATCGCAGCAAAAATTTATAACGTACCGATCGTTTATGAGACGATTGAAGACAATATGGCAAATAGAACGAGATTTCTCATTCTTAGCGATTTTAAAAATGCAAGAGTTGAAAACTCAAAAACTTCGATCCTTGCAAAGACTGATCACAGTCCAGGACGTCTTGCTGATCTGCTTTCTATCTTTAAAAATGAAAATATCAATATCACAAAACTTGAGTCACGCCCTATTAAGCAACGCGAGTTTAAATCGATGTTTTATCTTGATTTTGAAGGGCATATCGACGATGAGAAGGTACAAAATGCCTTTGAATTAGCAAAAGAGAGCGGCGCTGAGATAACGTGGCTTGGAAGCTATTTAAACGGAGATGAGTAATGAAATTTAATGACTTTTTAGACGATCTAGTAAATTACGAGGCTGGAAAGCCGATCGAGCTTGTAGTTAGAGAGTTTGGCATCGATGCAAAAGATGTGATAAAGCTAGCGAGCAATGAAAACCCTTTTGGCACTAGCAAACGCGTAGAAGAGGCGCTAAAAGAGGTCGCTAAAAAAGCGCATCTCTATCCAGATGATAGCTACTTTGAGCTAAAAGAGGGGCTGGCTAAGAAATTTGGCGTAACTAGCAAAAATTTAATCATCGGCTCTGGAAGCGACCAGATCATAGAGTTTGCACTGCACGCAAAGGCAAATAAGCAAAGTGGCGTTTTGATGGCTGGCGTGACATTTGCGATGTATGAAATTTATGCAAAACAAACTGGAGCTAAAATTTACCGCACAAAGAGCGTGGAGCATAATTTGAGCGAGTTTTTAGAAATTTATAATGCGCATAAAGATGAAATTTCTGTCATCTTTCTTTGCTTGCCGAATAACCCATTAGGTGAGTGTTTGGACGCAGATGAGGTCTATAAATTTATAAAAAACATTGATGAAAACACGCTTATTGTGCTTGATTGTGCTTACAACGAATTTGCAAAATTTAAAGATAGTAAAAAAGAGATAAAGCCAAGCGAGGTGGTGAAATTTAAAAATGCCATCTATCTTGGCACTTTCTCAAAGGCCTACGCACTTGGTGGTATGCGCGTGGGATACGGCGTAGCAAATGAAGAGATTATAGGCGCTCTTTCAAAACTAAGAGCTCCGTTTAACATCACAACTCCAAGCTTAAGAGCTGCGATAGTAGCACTTGGGGATGATGAGTTTGTGCAGCAAGCCATGCAAAATAACTTCGAGCAAATGAAGAGATATGAAGAATTTGCAAAGCAAAATGGCATTGAGTTTATCCCAAGCTATACGAATTTTATAACTTTTAAATTTGACGAGCTAAAATCAAGCCAGATATGCGAAAAGATGCTAAAAAAGGGTATAATTTTGCGAGATCTAAAAAGCTACGCCTTAAATGCGGTGAGAATCACCATCGGCATTAGCTGGCAAAATGATAGAGTTTTTGAAGAGTTAAAGCAAATTTTAAAGTAGGAATATGGATTTTAAAGCATTACTTCATCAAATAAGTCAAATTTATCAAAAGCTTTCATTAAAGCAAAAAATCATTGCAGCTAGCTCGATCGTCTTGGTCGTGGCATTTTTGGTATTTTTAACACTTTATAAAAGCAAAAATGAAAATTTTGCAGGTTACAGCGTCCTTTTTGAAAACATTAGCCCAAACGATTCTGCCTTAATACTTGATCAGCTAAACAAAGATGGAATTAAATATAAATTAGCAAACGAAGGCACTATCCTTGTGCCAACGAGTGATGTCTATAAAGAGCGTATCGCTGTTGCAACGCTTGGAATACCAAAAGAGAGCAAAATCGGCTTTGAAATTTTTGATAAGCAAGAATTTGGTGCGACTGATGCCGAGCAGAGAGTAAAATTTCAAAGAGCGCTTGAGGGTGAGCTAGCTAGAACGATCGAGAGTCTTTCTTCTATCCAAAAAGCGACTGTTCGTATCGCTATCCCTAAAGAGAGCGTCTTTACTGAAAGACAAGCACTGCCAACCGCTTCTATCGTCGTTGAGCTAAAGCCAGGCGTTAGTTTAAATGCGAAGCAAATTTTTGGCATTAAAAACCTAGTTGCTGCCTCTATTACAAACTTAAGCACAGAAAATGTAAAAATCGTAAATCAAGACGGAGTCGCACTTGGCGATGAAGATGGTGAGTTTGATAGTGACGCTATAGCTCAGCAGATACGCTATAAACGTGAGTTTGAAAATAATTACGAGCAAAAGATCGTAAATGTGTTAGCTCCTATTGTGGGCGGAGCAGATAAGGTCGTAGCAAAGGTAAATATCGACTTTGACTTTGACAAAAAAGATACAAAAAGTGAAGTTTATGACCCAAATAACGTCGTAAGAAGTGAAAGCAATATCGAGGAAAAACGCCAAGGCTCAGCACCAAATGAAGTAGGTGGTGTCCCTGGTGCGGTTAGCAATATCGGCCCTGTTCAAGGTCTCGATGATAGCACTTTAAAAGAGCAATACAACAAAAGCTCGCAGCAGACAAACTATGAAATTTCAAAGAAAGTAACAAGCATCAAAGGACAGTTTGCTAGCATAAATAGAGTGAGTGCGGCTGTCGTTATAGACGGACTTTATCAGAGTAAAAAAGATAGCGACGGCAAGCCAACTGGCGAGCTTGAATTTGCCCCACTTACCAAAGAGCAAAGAGAGTCAATCACAAATTTAATCAAACAATCAATCGGCTATAACCAAAATAGGGGCGATGAAGTAAGCTTAGATAACTTTGAGTTTAAAACCGGCAAAGATATAAGCACTAGTGAGAAGATGGATGGCTTTGTGAATAACTATGTAGTGCCATTTATGCCGCTATTAAAATATATTTTTGCAGCATTGTTGCTCTACATCTTCTACAAAAAAGTCATTGTGCCATTTATGCAAAAGATGCTTGAAGAGACAAAAGAAGAAGAGGAGCAAGTTCAAGATGGTCTTGAAGATATTGAGGTAGATGCTGAAGATACGCTTGAGAAATTTAAAGCTGCTCGCAAAAAGGTCGAAGAGCAACTAGGACTTAGTGGCGAGTTTAATGAAGATGAATTAAAATACGATGTTTTACTTGAGAAAATGAGAGCGGTCATCACAGAAAGAAATGAAGAGATAGCAATGCTGCTTCAAGATATGGTAAAAAATGACAGCGACTTTAATATGCGTAAGGAAATTTGATGTCAATAAAGCTAAATGACAAGCAAAAAATGATTTATGATGATCTATCGATGCCTGAAAAGATTGCTATTTTGCTGATCCAGCTTGGCGAAGAGGCAACTGCTCTTATATTTTCTCACATGGATGTTGATGTCATCACTGAAATTTCAGGCTATATCGCAACCGCAAAAAACATAGACAAACAAGTCGCAAGTGCTGTGCTAGAAGAATTTTACGCGCTAATGCAGTCAAATCAATATATGAGAAGTGGCGGTTTAGAGTACGCAAAAGAAATTCTTTACCGCACATTTGGTCCAGAGGCAGCTCAGAAAATTTTAGACAAGCTTGCAAAAAGTATGGAGAACTCAAAAAGCTTTGGCTATCTTGATAAGATAAAACCACAACAGCTGGCAGACTTTATCATAAAAGAACACCCTCAAACCATCGCGCTAATACTAGCTCACATGGACTCAACGAGCGCTGCTGAAACGCTTAGCTTTTTCTCAGATGAGCTAAGAAGTGAAGTCGTTATTAGAATGGCAAATCTTGGTGATATTAGCCCATCTGTAATTAAGCGTGTTTCAACCGTGCTTGAGGGCAAGCTTGAAAGTCTTACATCATACAAAGTCGAAGTTGGCGGTCCAAGAGCTGTGGCAGAAGTGCTTAATAGACTTGGACAAAAAGCTAGCAAAAGCACGATCGAACGCATTGAACAAAGTGATGATAAACTTGCAACAACGATTAAAGAGCTTATGTTTACATTTGAAGATATTATCAATCTTAATGCAACTGCGATTAGAGAAATCCTTAAAAATGTCGATAAAAAAGACCTTATGGTCGCATTTAAAGGCTCAAGCGATGGTATCAAGGATAAATTTTTATCAAATATGTCTCAGCGTGCAGCAGAAGCCTTTAAAGAGGAGATGCAATATCTTGGTGCGGTGCGTGTAAAAGATGTTGAAGAGGCTCAAAGACGCATAGTAGAGACAGTACAAACTCTAGCTGATCAAGGTGTGTTCCAAGTCGGCGAAGCAGATGAGATGATAGAATGAAAAGCAGCGTAATAACCAGTGAAACTTCTCCAGCTCACTTTATAGAAAATTACAGATTTAAAGTACTTGGAGTTGGAGAGCGAGCTGCAGATAGTGCTCCTGTATTGATAGAAGAAAATAATCTTAGTGAAGAGTTAAGCGAGCAAAATTTTGGGCAAAAGGGTGAAAATTTCATTCCTCAAGCTAGCCACCAAACGCAGACAAACTCACAAAACCACTTTGCTTCTCAGGCTCAAAGTCCACAAATACAGCAAGCAGGCGAGTCAAGCTTTGTCGAAGAACTGCTTAAAAAAACAGATGAGCTAAGCAGCAACATCATCAAACTTCAAATGCAAATAGAAAACCAAGAGAGCGAATTTGCTAAACGCCTTGAGGCTGAAATTTCTCGTGCAAAAGAAGATGGTAAAAATGAGGGTATCGCCCAGGCAAATGCAGCAAATGAAGCAAGGATAAATGAGTTAGAGGCTAGATTTAGCGCTTCAGCTGCAAAGCTAGATGAGCAGTATGTTAAATTTGATGAGTTTTTAAAGAAGATCGAAGAAGAGCTTGGGCAAACTGCTATAAAAATCGCAAAAGAAGTAATCGATAAAGAAATTTCAACCTCTTCAAATCAGATCGCTCATCATCTAGCAAGCTCGCTTATAAAAGAGCTAAGTAATGTCAAAAATATAGAAATTCGCGTAAATCCCGAAGATAGCGAATATATAAAAGAGCAATTTAGCAAGAATGAGCACGTCAAAATAAGCGCTGATGATGCTATAAGCAAAGGCGGTGTGGTTATTATAAGTGATGGTGGCAATATCGATGCGACTATGCAAACAAGGCTAGAAAAACTAAAAATGCTGGTAAATAATGAATAAAGACGTTAAAAGTTTAGATGTTGATGAACTAAACGCGCTTTGTCATGACATCAGGGATAAAATTTTAGCCACCGTTAGCAAAAATGGCGGTCACCTTAGCTCAAATATCGGTGCAGTTGAGATCATTGTAGCGATGCATAAAATTTTTGATGTGACAAAAGATCCATTTATCTTCGATGTAAGCCACCAAAGCTACGCACATAAGCTACTAACTGGACGCTGGGAGAGCTTTGATACGCTTAGAAAATTTAATGGCATCAGTGGCTATACAAAGCCAAGCGAGAGTAAATTTGACTACTTTGTAGCAGGGCATAGCTCTACATCTATATCGCTCGCAGTAGGTGCAGCAAAGGCGATAAAACTTAAAAATGAAGATCGTATCCCAGTGGCTGTCATAGGTGACGGCTCGCTAAGTGGCGGCATGGCGTACGAGGCGCTAAATGAACTGGGCGATAGAAAATATCCTTGCGTCATCATCCTAAACGATAACGAGATGAGTATAAGCAAGCCAATAGGCGCACTTAGCAAGTATCTCAGCCAGATGATGGCGGGGCAGTTTTATCAAAAATTTAAGGGTAGGGTTGAGAAATTTCTAAGTTATATGCCAGATTCAGCTGCATATATGGCTAGGCGTATCGAAGAGGGCATTAGACTCATTACTCCTGGTATGTTTTTTGAAGAGCTTGGGCTTGAGTACATTGGGCCAGTTGATGGACACGACTTAGGCGCACTTCTTAGTACATTTGAAACTGCCAAAAATATGAAAAAACCAGTCATAGTGCACGTGCAGACACTAAAGGGCAAAGGGTATGAATTTGCTGAGGGGTGCTACGAAAATTGGCACGGAGTTGGGCCATTTGATCTAAAAAGTGGCGAATTTATTAAAAGACAGTCGAATAAGTCAGCCACGGCGATCTTTAGCGAGCAGCTATTAAAAATGGCAAGAGAGCACAACGATATCGTTGGTGTGACGGCTGCGATGCCAACAGGCACTGGCATGGACGCTTTGATACAAGAATTTCCAGATCGTTTTTGGGATGTGGCGATAGCTGAGCAGCACGCAGTCACCTCAATGTCAGCCATGGCAAAAGAGGGCTTTAAACCATTTGTCGCGATATACTCGACATTCATGCAAAGAGCCTATGATCAGGTCATTCATGACGCTTCTATTTTAAATTTAAACATCACATTTGCGATGGATAGGGCTGGCATTGTGGGCGAAGATGGCGAAACGCATCAGGGCGCCTTTGATATTAGCTTTTTAAACGCTGTGCCAAATATGGTTCTTTTTGCCCCAAGATGCGAAGAGAGTATGAAAAATGTTATGGAATTTGCCTACTCTTACAAGGGTGTTAGCGCATTTAGATATCCGCGCGGAGCGTTTATCTTAAGAGATGAGTTTGAAGCTCAGCCGCTTGAGTTTGGCAAGGGTGAAATTTTAGCTGACGCAAAGAGTGATATTGTATTTTTAGGCTACGGTAACGGCGTTGGCAGAGCAAATTTGGTCAGAATTTTACTAGCTGACAAGCTTGATGTGATATTGGTTGATCTAGTTTTTGCAAAGCCGCTTGATAGTGAGCTTTTACTGGATCTTACAAAACGCACTAAAAAATGGTACATCTTTAGCGATAGTGCTAAAAGAGGCGGTATTGGTGAGATAGTAAGTGCATTTTTACAAGAAAATAAAATTTCAAATATAAGCGTCATTAGCTTTGAGTATGAAGATAAATTTATCCCCCATGGTTCAACCGCCGAGGTTGAAAAACATCTTGGTATAAGTGCCGAGCAGATTACCAAAAATTTACTAGAAAATAATTAATATCATTTAATAAAGTAACGTTTAATATTATTTTTGCTAGCATAAGCCAAAATAAAAACAAGGAAAAGTATTATGCAATACGTATCATTATTAAAGCAATCTGGGCTAAAAGTCACGCCACAGCGCCTTAGCGTTTTAAGAATTCTTGATCGCCACACGCATCCAACGATTGATGAGCTTTATGATGAAATTTTAAAAGAGAGTCCATCGGTTTCTCTAGCAACGGTTTATAAAAATTTAAATACTTTAAAAGACGAAGGTCTCGTAGTCGAAGTAAATATCGTCAATCAAAAGGCTAGATACGACATCTACGAATATCCACATATTCATGTTGTCTGTGAAAGCTGTGGAAGCGTCGAGGACGTGAGCTACGATGATGCTGAGCTTGGCAAATATCAAGAGGCACTAGAAAAGAAGATTGGAAATATAATAGAACGTCTAAATATCGTAGCTAGCGTAAAAAGCTGTAAACACTGTAAATAAAATTTATGTTGCTATTTAGCAGCATAAATTCCATCTTTTTTCTTATAAAAATACTTTTAAAATAAGCCTAAATTTAGCATTTTTCTCATTGTTTTAAGCACTAACTTGCTAAAATGAACAAAAAATTTTGGAGAAAAATGTGAGTTTGGAGATAGAGCGTAAATTTTTACTCAAAAATTCTCAAATTCTAGATTTTTTAAAAGAAGCTGGAGTAGTCTTTAAGCATCTTGAAATTTCTCAATTTTATACCAAGATAACGCAAAATGAAGAGATCCGCTTTCGAAGTGAAGAGGATAAATTTATAAAAACTGTAAAGATAGGCAAAGATCTAATCAGAGAAGAAAATGAAGAATTTTGCGAAAAAGTGGAGTTTAAAAAGGCTCTTAAAAACCGCATCGGTAGCGTCATCTTAAAAGATAGATATATTTTTAAACTAAATAACAATCCTTGCAATATCGATATTTTTAAAAATGAACTAAACGGGCTTTGTACATTTGAAATCGAATTTAGTGATGAAAATGAAGCCGTCTTTTTCAAACTACCACCGTTTTTAGAAAATTTTTGCCTAAGTGATGTAACTTGCGATAAAAGATATAAGAACAAATTTCTTGCCATCCATGCTAATGAAAATGAGCAAATCGACTACAAAAAAGCCTATAAGATCATAAAAGAAAAAGAAATTCTGCCAAATTTTGCTGCAAATCTAAAAAGTGGTGAGGCGCTAAGAGTCCTTTTTGTTAGTATTTTTAAAGTAATAAAAAGGCTAAAAAGCCAGTATTTGATAGATAAAGATGAAGAGGTCTTGCATGAGCTTCGCGTAAATTTAAGAAAGGTTAGATCGATCCTTAAAATTTTTAGTGGCGTTTTTGATGAGAAAGTGACACTTTTTTTTGGTGAGAATTTTAAAATGCTTGCAAACTCGACAAACAAAAAGCGAGATTTGGATGTATTTTTAAGCTTTTTAAATGAGCAAAAACATGCAAATGAGCCTATATATTTTGTGAAAAAGGCTCTAGATTTAGAGTATGAAAATGTAAAAAGCTACCTTGGCGATGAAGAAAACTACGCATTTTTAAAAGAGTGGGAGATATTTTTAAATGAGGGTGAATTTTATAAGTCAAAACTCTTTGATGTAAGCCTTTCGCGCCTTGGTTCATTCAAGCTTAGAACGCTTTTAGTTTTAGCTCAAAAAAGGCTAAAAAGCCTTAATCAAGACTGCCCAAATGAGAGCTTTCATGATCTTAGGATAGAGCTTAAAAAGATGAGATATACATACGAGTTTTTATGTGAAATTTTCTATTTTGAAGGGCTTAAAAAGTATGAAGAGAAGCTAAAGCAGATGCAAGAAATTTTTGGCAATCTTCAAGACTATGACGTCTGGCTCGGTATCCTTAAAAGACTTCCAGAAATGCCAGATAAAGAGAGGCTTGAGAGTAAAATTTACAAGCAAATTTATAAAAGTAGAGAAGAGATACTAAAAAAGCGTCTTAAATTTATAAAAGCAACTCGTAAAATTTCAAGAAATTTAAAAATTTACTACATATAAAAGGGCAAATTTATGCAAAAACAAGAAAAAATCGTTGATATGTTTAACCAGATCGCTCCGACTTATGACGTCGCAAACAGAGTGCTAAGTCTTGGTGTGGACGTGAGTTGGAGGAAATTTGCCTGCAGATATATGCTAGAAATTTTTAAAAATAAAAGCATAAATATCGTAGATGTAGCTTGCGGTACTGGCGATATGATGGGGCTTTGGAGTGAAATTTCAAAAGAATTTGGCGTTGAGGTGAAAAGCCTTACTGGCATCGATCCCTCAAGTGGTATGCTAAAAGAGGCGAAGGCAAAATTTCCAAATTTTAAATTTATAGAGGCCTATGCTGACAACACGACGCTTGCAAGTGGAGAGGCTCAAATTCTAAGCATAAGCTATGGCATCAGAAACGTGGTCGAGCGAAAGGCTGCGCTTAGAGAGTTTAACAGAGTGCTTGCTCTAAATGGCTACGTAGTCGTACTTGAATTTACAAAACGTCAGAAAAAGGGCCTTATAACCTCGCTAAGAGATTTTTACCTAAGTAAAATTTTGCCAAAAATTGGTGGCTTTATCTCAAAAAACAAAGAGGCATACGAATATCTGCCAAGCTCGATCGAAAATTTCTTGGATGCTAAGAGCTTTTGTGATGAGCTAGTCGAAGCTGGTTTTGAGATAGAGCTTTGCAAGGGCTTTAGTATGGATATCTCGACGCTATTTATCGCTAAAAAGGTAAGAGAAATCAATGCTTAGTGTTTCTGAGCTAAACGAAAAAGCAAAGGCACTGCTTGAAGCCACACTTGACTATGTCGAGGTAAGTGGCGAAATTTCGCGCCTTACTAAGCACGCCTCTGGACACTGGTACTTCACGCTAAAGGACGAAAAGTCAAGCATCTCAGCTGTGATGTATCGCATGAACAACCAAAAAGTGAAATTCCTGCCAAAAGATGGGTTAAAAGTAAAAATTTATGGCAAAGTGACTATTTACTCGCCAAGTGGGTCCTATCAGCTAGTGGCAAGTGCGATGCTGCCTGATGGCGAGGGCGAGCTTGAGCTTGCGTTTAGGCAGCTTAAAGAAAAGCTCGAAAATGAGGGTCTTTTTGATATCGGCGCAAAAAAAGAGATACCAAATTTACCTAAAAAAATAGCCCTTGTCACAAGCGCTACTTCGGCGGCGCTTCAGGATATGTTAAAGGTCGTGACGAGCCGTTGGAAATTAAGCGAAATTTATATTTTTGATGCTTTAACTCAAGGTGAAAATGCCTCAAGCTCGCTTATAAAAGCCTTGCGCAGAGCCGATAAATACGGCGTAGATGTGATTGTTTTAGCTAGAGGAGGTGGCAGCAAAGAGGATCTTTGGTGCTTTAACGACGAGGGCTTAGCTCGTGAAATTTATGCTACAAAGACGCCAGTCATAAGCGCTATCGGACACGAGATCGACTACGTTATAAGCGACTTTGTAGCAGACCGCAGATCGCTTACGCCAAGTGCAGCTATGCTTGATCTGTTGCCTGATGAAGAGGCATTTTTTCAGTATCTTGACAGGCTCAGCGATGATCTTGATAGCGCTTTAAGCTTAAAGATCACCAAAAAGCAAAATTTGCTAAATGTTCTTCTTTCTAAATTTTCATCAAACGCCCTAAAAGCTAGGATCGAGCTAAAATTTAGCGAGGTAGCAAACAAGCAAAACGCTCTAGTAAATGCCGTGCAAAGAAAGATCTTGCTTCTTGGCTCGGCCCTTGGCTCGCTAGAGAAGGCTTATGAGATGAGAGAGCTCTTTTTTGAGAGCACGAAGGGGCTTATCGAGGTTAGAAAAGACGGCAAGAGAGTTGATCTTAGGGATTTAAAAATAGACGATGAGATAGAGCTTATCTCGCAAAATACACATAAAAAAGCAATAATTAAGGAGTAAAAATGAGTAGAAAAATCAACTTTAGCGCAGGTCCAAGCGCGATACCACTAGACGTTTTAGAGCACGCAAAGGTCGAATTTACCGACTATAGAGGCGAGGGCTACTCTATCATGGAGATCAGCCACAGAAGCAAGACCTTTGAGGAGATCCACTTTGGTGCGATGGATAAGATAAGAAAGCTCTATAAGATCGGCGATGAGTATGAAATTTTATTCTTGCAAGGTGGCGCACACTTGCAATTTAGCATGATACCGATGAATTTATACCAAGGCGGCAGGGCCGAGTACGCAAACACCGGCGTTTGGACAAACAAAGCCATCAAAGAGGCAAAAGTGCTTGGCGTAAATGTAGATGTCGTCGCAAGCAGCGAGGATGAAAATTTCTCTTACATCCCTGATGTGAAATTTAGTGATGACGCCGATTACGCCTACATCTGCTCAAATAATACGATTTATGGCACGCAGTATGGGGCTATGCCAAAGACAAAATCTCCACTTGTTGTCGATGCTTCGAGCGACTTTTTCGCTAGACCGCTTGATTTTAGTAGCATTGGCCTACTTTACGGCGGTGCTCAGAAAAATGCAGGTCCAAGTGGCGTTACGATCGTTATTATTAGAAAAGATCTGATAGAGCGTGTAAGTAGCCAAAACGTCCCTATGTTTTTACGCTACAAAACGCACGCAGATGCCAGCTCACTTTATAATACACCGCCAACATTTGGAATTTATCTTTTAAACTTAACCATGCAGTATTTGCTTGATCTTGGCGGACTTGCTGAGGTTGAGAAGATAAATGCCAAAAAAGCAAGTACGCTTTATGACATCATCGATAGCTCAAACGGCTTTTACATGGGACACGCAAAGACCGGAAGTAGATCAGATATGAATGTTAGTTTTACTATCCCAAAAGATCACGCTCTTGAGCCGATTTTTGTAGAAGAGGCGCTAAAAGAGGGCATGATAGGGCTAAAAGGTCATAGACATCTTGGTGGCATTAGAGCGTCTATCTATAATGCTGTTAGCCAAAGTGACGTTGATAAACTTGGCGAGTTTATGAGAGAATTTGCAAGAAAGCACGGTTGATGAACAAAGCGAAAAAAGCTTACGATGAAATTCCTTACTTCTCAGCCGCATTTAGTGACTGCTCGCCAGTTAGGATAGAAGCGGTTGCTAAATTTCTGGGGCTTAAAGCAGCTAGCCTAAAAGAGGCTAGGGTGCTTGAGCTTGGCTCATCATACGGTGGCAATATCTTGCCATTTGCCATTTCACATAAAAACGCAAAAGTCGTTGGTATCGATATCTCAAGCCATCAAGTGGCTGAAGGTAACAAGGTAGCAAAGCAGATAGGTTTAGAAAATTTTACTCTGCTTGAGAGAAATTTTTTGCACATGAACGAAAGCGATATAAAAGAGCTTGGGAAATTTGACTATATTATCGCTCATGGTGTTTATAGCTGGGTGAGCCCAAATGTAAGAGATGCGATGCTTGCCACGATTAAGGCACTACTTAGCAAGGATGGCATCGCTTATGTTTCGTATAATACCTATCCAGGTTGGAAGAGCCTTGATATTTTAAGAGATTTTATGCTTTTTGTAAGCTCAGGCAACGACAGCAAAGAAGCACTTGCTCGCGTAAAAAGCGAGTTAAATTTTTTACAGGATTATTTGAAATTTAGCTTGCAAAACCAAAGCGATGTCGTATACAAAGATAGTATGAAACTTCTTTTAACACAGCTAAATTTCTTACAAGGTATCATCGCAAAGGGCAATGATTATTATATATTGCATGATTTTTTGGAGGCTAGCAATGAGCCAACTTACTTTCATAAATTTGCTAAACATATCGATAAGCATGGACTTTGCTACGTCATAGACGCTTCGCTAAATGATATCTTTGCAAGCTCAACTGGAATTTACCGCTTTGACGCACATATCGAGCAAAATTACAACCCTCGCATCAAAAAAGAGCAACTAAACGATTTTTTATTTAATAGATCATTTAGAAAAAGCCTCATCGCTCACAAGGAGAGGCTTGGCGGTGCTGAGGACTTTGATGCGGTACTTGGAGAGAGCGAGCTCGATAGAATTTATTTTTCATATTTTAGCGAGCAGCCAAGGACAAAAACGCAAGAAATTTTAAGCAAAAGCTATCCACAAAGCTTAAATTTAAGTGAAGTAAAGGCGACACTTGGCGAGAATGCAAATGAAGCTTTTGTGGGACTGCTTGAAATTTTAAATGACGCAAATACAAAAATCTCTTCATCAAAGCTTGTAGCACTCGCTTATGAGCCTAGTAAAACCAAACTAAAGCCTAGAGCTGCTGCGTATCTTAAGTATTTTTTAAATGCTAGCTCACCAGTTATCTCTTTGGCAAATGAGCTAAATGGCAAGCTAAGCTTAAGCCATGAAGAGATCAAAATCGCCTTAAAATTTGATGGCAAAGCTAGTTTAAAAGATATCGCAAAGAGCGTAAATTTAAGTAAAGACGAACTAGATAAGCTTGCTTTTAAATTAAGCGAAGCCTACTTTTTTGAGGAAATTTAAAAAAGAGCGTGGCAAATTTAGCCATGCTCTTACTCAAAAAACATATCTTTTAATATCAAACATATCATCGCTATGTAAAAGACCAAAAACCATTTTTTAAGTGTTTTTTTGTCGGTATTTTGCGTTTTTTTGGTACCAAAGTATGCGCCTATTAGCGAGCCAAGACCTAAAAATGCGCCCTCAACGTATGAGATATGACCATTTAGTGAGAGTGAGATGAAGCCAGCGATGGCCGCAAACATAACGAAAAATACGCCCATAGAAACGGCTTTTTTCAGCTCATAACGTAAAAAGCCAACCAAGATCGGCGCGATAAAGACGCCTCCGCCGATGCCGATACTAATGGCAAAAACACCAACAAAAACACCAACTAAAAATAGCAAAAAGAGCGAATTATTCGCATTTGAGCCGTCGCTGTTTGGTGAGAAGTATAGTTTTATAAGCGAAAAGACAAATGTTGCTAGAAGCATAGACTCAAGTAAGAGTGCAGGCGCGTGCGATACTATGATACCACTAAAACTTGCTCCCACAAGACCCCCAAGTCCCAAAAATACGCCGCGGTTTAGCTTTAAAAGTCCAGCTTTGTAGTTTAGATACGAGCCAAAAGTCGCACTAAATATCATTTGCATAACGCTTATGCCAATAGCAGTTTTTATGTCATATCCAAAGGCGACCATTATAGGAACAACGACTGTGCCGCCCCCGATGCCAAAAAAGCCAGCGATATATCCAACGCCGATACCAATTATAAAAAGTTCAACAAAAAGCATAAATTTCCTTTTATGAGTGCCAAATTTTAGCCAAGTGGTGTTAAAAAAATAGTAAAAAGGTGAAATTTAGGCATAAATTTAGAAATTTGATAAAAATTTTAAAAAGTAAAAGCGAACTTTTTTTATAATCATCAAAAATTTAAAGGAAAAAAATGCTCTTAGAACAACCACTTTTTTATTATGAAGCGATCAGAAAGAAATTTAAAAATAGCTACCTTGCTGAAGACAAGACGCAAACGATAATCGGCATCGACTGCGAATATATTGACGAAAAAGATATGGACTTTTACGGACTTAGAAGCTACTTTGATACTAATCGTAACAGATCACTCGCACCTTTTGCTGGGCTCTTTGGCGTTTTTGCTTATGATGGTGTGAGATATTTTGAATATATCGGAGAAGAGAAAGCTAAAAAGTACGAATTTCCAAAATTTATCTATGCCGATGCAAAAGCTTATCTACACTTTGACAAGATGAGTAAAATTTATACATTTTATGGAGATAAGAATAAATATTATGACTTTTTGCTTGATATGAAAGTTGAATGTAAAAGTAAAGAGCAGAGTAAATTTAGTATAAAAACCGATCTTGGTAAAGAAAAGAAACACTTTGAGGATATGGTTGAGTTAGCAAAAGAGTATATAAGAAGCGGCGATGTCTTTCAGGTGGTGCTTGGTGAATTACTTGAAATTTCAACGAATATGAGCAGTCTAGACTTTTATAAAAAGCTCTCACTTACAAATCCAAGCCCATATATGTTTCATTTTCCTACACCTTATGGCGATGTGGTTGGCTCTTCGCCAGAGCTTGTTTTTGAGATGAAAAGTGAGCAAATTTTTGTGGCACCAATTGCAGGCACAAGGCCTAGAGGAAGCGATGCAAATGCAGATGCAGCACTTGAAAGTGAGCTTTTAAGTGACGAAAAGGAACTGGCTGAGCACAAAATGCTAATTGATCTTGCTAGAAATGACATCGGCAGGGTTTCGGAACCAAAAAGCGTAGCTGTAAAAAATGCTATGCATATCCAAAAATATGAAAAAGTAATTCATATCGTAAGCGATGTCTATGGCAAGTGCGCCAAAGGGCTTGATCTTTTTGATGTCTTAGCTAGTATCTTTCCGGCTGGCACACTAAGTGGTGCACCAAAAATAAGAGCTATGCAGATAATCAATGAGCTTGAAATTTCTGAGCGAAATATCTATGGCGGCGGCATTGGATTTTTACATTTTAATGGCGATGCTCAGGTTGCTATTCTTATTCGCTCAGCCATCTTTGTGTCAGGTGAAAATGGCTTTAGTGATGTATTTGTGGGGGCTGGAGCTGGTATAGTTTACGACTCAAAGAGCGAAAGAGAATACGCTGAAATTTGCCATAAGCGAGCAAGCGTGCTAAATGTATTTAAAAATAACGCAAAAGAGTTTTAGGCGTTAAACTTAATAAATTCATAAGAGCTTTTAGCGTAGCTAGTGCCCATAGAATCGATTTGCTCTCTTACGGTAGCTGAAAGCTCTGCTTTTGTGATATTTTTAGCTAGCACTTTTACAAAAGGAAATTCACTTCTTTCTTGTGCGCCAAATATCAGCACTCTTGTATCAACCTTTTGGCTTTGTCTTATCTTATCAACAACTCTTGTTAGCTCTTCGTAGTTGAAGCCTTTTACGTTTTCATCTATAAGAACGATACCGTAAGTTTTGGTTTTTATCTTTGTTAATAGCTCATCAAAGCTATTTGTGGTTTCAAGTGTGTTGTAAAATTCCCCTAAAGCTGAGCTAAATATTTTATTTTCCATTGGCGATTTCTTAAATAAAATAATATTTTCGCTTTTTGCTAGATAGCTTTCGTCTATTGCAATCTCACCAAAATTTGGCAAAAATTTTCTAAAAATTTGAGCCAGTTCGTCGCTATTTATTGGCGTTTTTATATAGGCATTGAAGTATTCTTTGACGCTGTCTCCATCTATATTTGAAGTATTTGAAAGCATTAGTATAATTGGAATTTTCGCATTTTGTATGGCTGTTTTTATAAGATCAAGATTTTTTTGAAGGCTATTTTTTTCAGCTTCGAAAAATTTTGAGCCAACAAATATAAGGTCAAAATCACCTTGCTTTATGGCTTGTTTTAGATCTTTTTTATTGCAAACTCCAACAACTTCACAGTTAAATTTACTAAAACCACTTGCTGTTATATCTATGTAAATTTCGTTAGTATCGCAGATTAAAATTTTTGGTTTATCGTTTAAATTTTTATTCATAATATCAGCTTCGCCTAAGCAAAGTAGCCTTGTAATGCTTAACGGAGTTAGCGGATCTTTTAAAATGAGCGGATTTTTAATATCTTGGCCTTGCTTATTGGTGTTTCTTAAAAATATAGCATCATAATTTTTTGTAATAGATGGACTAGTGCTTGTTAGCATATCTACTTTGAGCCCAAGGTCTTTTGTAGTCTGCTCAAAAGCTTCGTTGTAAGCGACATTTACATCTTGCAAGAATGCTAATTTATGATTGCATTTTATATCAAAGTCTTTATAGTTTGATGTTGTTTTAAAGATGACTACAAATTTAAACTCATTGCCAATACTTGGAAATGAGTTAATCTCCAGCTTACTTTCTAAATTTTTTAAATAAATTTGAGCGATTTTTAGATAAAACTCGCTCTCATCATTATTTAAGCTATTCTCATCATCTGAAAATATATCTGAAATTTGCTTTTCACTCATGGCAGCTGAGCTATTTTTTATGCTAAAGCTTACAGAACAAAGTCCGCTTCTATCAAACTCTTTTTGAACTTTTTTGATAGCGATGATAATGTTTTGATGTCTTAAAGACATTGATAAAGATGCCAAAAAGATAGAGTTAAATGCGGTTTTTAATGAATTTAGATTTCCTTCTAGTTCATTTGTAAGGCTTGGATCAAGGTAGCTTATAAAATTTATCTTTTTGCTTTGCGAATAGACAATGTTTGCTTGCAAAATTTCTTCAAAGCTTTTTTGAGGATCAAATATCTCGGTTTTATTGCATTCGCTATATTTTTTAACATTTGAGATATTTTTAGCATTGTTATAAAGCGAAGTCATGATATTTGCTTTTTTTTCTATCGTGTCTATAAATACTTGCTTTTTGCTATTATTTGTTTCTATTTTTAAAGCCGCGGTCGATGTAAAAATTTCTTTATTAATAGACTCTAGCTTCTTGCTCACTGATAAAATATATCTATCTTTTATCTGAAAAAAGCTGCTATCTTTTATATAGGTTTCTTTTAGATCTTCATAAGTTTTTATGAGCTTTGATATCGCGTTATCCGCACTTATCTCTTTTGATGATAGGATATAACTCGATATGTATTTTGACTTATCGATAAGTATCTTTAAAAATTTCAACCTAGCAGAAATACCAAGCAAAGATAAAATGAGCAAGCCACAAAGCAAAAACTCAAAAAAGGTCTTTATACCAAAGCTTATTTTCTCGCTCTTGGTAAGTTCTAACAGCTCATTTTTTATATTTATGGCACTATCTAATAAAAGTATAAATTTATCATCTTCATACTGTTTGATTAAGATGATATCTTCGATATTTAGTTTTTCAGAAAATGCGATCTTGGCTTTAGTTTCTCTTATTTTTTTAGCTTGATAGTTGGCTTCAAACTGATTAAAGTCTTTGTAAATATTCTCTTTTAGCTCACTTTTTGGAAGCATATCAAGATTTGGCGTGTTGTCCTTTACGGAATATATATTTTCTCTCACATTACTATTTATTGAAAATAAAGGGCCATTTATAAAGATATTTTTTACGTAGTATTTGGTGTTGTTTGCTAAAGAGAGTTGATTGTAAATTTTACTTAAAGTTGCGGCATAAGCTTTTATTATAAGCGGAAAGTCTCGGTCTAAATCTTGTTTAAAATCGCTATCTATTTCTCCATTTATATTTTGGAAAAATTCGTAAAATAGTTCATCAAATTTATCATTTTGGTTAAGATTTGCTAGCAATTCTTTTAATTTATTTATATTTCGTATCTCAGTGCGATCGTCTTTTCTTATAGAATTTATAAATTTTTGTGTATTTTTTAAAGTGTTATCCCGCAACCTTCTTATATCTTCTTGGCTTTTGCCTATTAGCGTATCGTGCTCTTGTATTACAGATTTTATAGTTTGAAATACTAAGGATTGTTTATATAGTTTTTCATTTAGATCTTTTAGATCTGTAAATTTTTTATAGCTTTCATTTCCGCTATATGCGCAAAAGATCGCTGAAATTATTATTGGCGCTAACAATATATAAAATTTATTATTTTTCATGGATACTCTTTTTGCTATATTTTTTGACGATATTTTCTATCTCGATTAGTCTTTTGGTAAAAAGAGACATCTCTTTCATTTTTCCATTTTGATTGTTATCTAAAAGAGCGTTAAGCTCATTTGCAAGGTTATTAAGCTTTAAATTTAATGCAGCTTCCCTTATCTCATCTACGTATTTTTTGAGCATTATCTCGTCTTTTGCGATTATGGCTGATTGGATCTGGATAAGAATTTCTCTTGCGTTGTGCAAAAATATATTTAAATAGGATGCAAAATCTTTTTTATTTAAATTTAGTATTTTAAGCGATGTTTCAAACCAGGAATCATCGATAAGTGATTGTGTCTGCGTGTCAAAAAGATACCATGCGTTTAGTTTAAAAACAGGCAGTCTTAATGTAGGTTTTACTTTTACCGCTGCTATTAGATTTTGGTTGTTTATTATGTCTTGCTTCTCTAAAAGAACGATAAAAAATTTCTCGCCATTTTTTAAAATAGCATTTTGCAATCTCGCTTCTAGTAAGATCGCACCACCATCTTTTCTTTTTAAATTTACTCTAGCACTATTATCTTTCGTATTTTGTAAAAATTCCAAGAAGCTGTAGTTTGTACTTTCTTGGCTTGTTATGACTAGCTCACTTATATCTTTGTATTGCAACAAAAAATCATCTAAACTATCAAAACCCAATAGCTCAAGTGAATCTTGCGTTATCGCAGATATTTTTAAATTTTCATCATATATTATCACTTCAAATTTCCTTCTTTGAGTACTGCAAGCTTTTCTGCTACGCTTTTATTTGTTATTTTTGCCACTTCGTCTAAATTCGCTTCGCTGATTTTATCAAAACTTCCGTAAAAGCTGATTAATTTCGCGATACTGCCCTCAGATACGCCAGCTTGCTTTAGAATTGATCTTTGCATATCATTTTTCTGCCTTGTTTTTCTGTGAAAGCTGATGACAAATCTATGGCTTTCATCACGCATTTTTTGAAAAAACTGAAGCTTTTTATCGCTCGTACTTAGGCTAAAGCTACCATTTTTTGTGTAAATTTTATCCTTTGCCTCGCCCTTTGCGCGGTGAGCTTTGGCATCGATCTTCTCTTTTGAAATGGCTATCACATCGACATTTGAGCCACTACTTGCTAAAATTTCACAGGCTAAGTTTAAAAGCACTTCGCCTCCGTCAATAACCCAAAGATCAGGCGGGCTAAGCTTGTCAAATCTAAGTGCTCTAGCTGTTAGGCTCTCTTTCATCTGATCGTAGTCGTTTTTAGAGCTTAAGTGCATGTGGCGGTAGTTTTGCTTCGCCCACTCGCCATGCTCATAGCGCACCATCGCTCCAACGCTAGCCTCACCAAAAAGGTGTGAGTTGTCATATGCCTCGACTACGTAAGGCGTGTGAGCTAGGTTAAAGTACTCTTTTATCTCATTTAGTAGCTCATTATCGTGCGTTTTTAGGTATTTTTCGATGCTAACTTCAGCGTTTTTGGTGGCGATCTCACAAATTTTTCGCTTATCGCCTATTTTTGGGCATGCGATATTAAATTTACGTTCGAATCTCTCGTTTAAAATTTCCTCCACCAGCTTGCTATCTTCAAAGTCCTCTTGGACGTAAATTTTGGTGCTAATAATAGGCTGACCAGCTATGAAGCTTTTTAAAATAGCCTGCTTATAAGCCTCGTTTATCTCATCTTTTTGGGCGTTTTTAGCCTGCGCGATGTCAGTTTTTACTCCAGTTATCTTGCCACTTTGTACGCTAAATCTCACCGCACAGATCATATCGTGCACGCAAGCGACCGAGTATGCCTCAAAGTCCTCAAGCTTAGCAAGATCGACCTCGACCTTTGTTTGCATATTTTTAAGCGTTTGCATCTTATCTCTAGTCGCGGCTGCTTGCTCGTAGTCTTCGGCCTTGGCGTAGTTTAGCATGAGCTCTTCAAGGCGAGCGATGAGCAAATTTGGATTTTGTAAGGCCGCGATAGCTTCGTTTACGATCTTAGCGTAGTTTTCTTTTGAAATTTTGCCTTCACACGGGGCATAGCAGCGTTTTAGCTGATAAAAAAGGCAGGCTTTTTTGCCTTTGATGCAGGATTTTTTCTGAACGAGGTTGAAATTTAGATAAAGTGCCTCAAGCAGCTCGCTAGCTCCACTAAAATATGGCCCAAAATAGCGGATATTCGAGCCTTTTACCACCTTTCTAGTGATCTCAAATCTTGGAAAATCATCATTTAAATTTATAAAAATATAAGGGTAGGTCTTGTCGTCACGAAGCAAGATGTTGTATTTTGGCTTAAGCTGCTTGATGAAAGAATTTTCAAGTATTAGAGCGTCTGCTTCGCTTGGCGTGACGATGTATTCAAGATGCACCGCCTCGCTTATCATCTTTGAAATTCTAGGGCTTAGTTTTTCAGCCGGAGCTAGGCTTGGGGTAAATTTAAAGTAGCTTTTGACCCTATTTTTTAAAATTTTGGCCTTGCCAACGTATAAGAGTCTGTTTTGCGCGTCAAAATACTGGTATACGCCAGGCTCGTTTGGAAGCGTTCTTATCTCGTCTATTAGCATCTTGCCTGCTCATTTTTCTTGAGCAAAATTTCTCTTAGCTCTTCAAATTTTTGGTGTATTTGCTCGTCTTTTGCTAAATTTTTAAACTCGCCTTTACTAGCTGGCGCATAAAAGATAGCACCTTGCTCTTTTTGATTAAAAAATTTTAAAAATTTGCTCACGACAAATCTTATATTTTCTTCTTTTTTGTTCTTTGTATAGTTGATTTCGTTAATAGGTTTTGGAGTAAGAATACTGTTAAAAACGCTATTTTTATTAAAATTGCAAAAGGTTTTTAATAACCTTTTTATATCATTTATACTACTATCACGCCTAAGCTCTAAAAGCCCAGTGGGATGAGTAAGAACAAAGGTCAAAACACCTTCTCTAACGTAGCAAAAAGCTATATAAAATCGTTTTGCTTTCCCCATAAGCTCTAAAAGCTGTTGGCACTCATTTGCCATGCTTAATTTTTCTTTATACAAAGGATTTTCGTGGATAGTATCTATCAAAAATTTAGCGTTTTTCATGGGCTTATCTTATCATCTTTTATTTTAATTTTTACTCTTTTTGCATTTAGCGGTTGTGGATATAAAGATGATCCATTTTATGGAAATGCTCCCGTAAAAGAAAAGAAAACTGACAAGATAAACAAAATCTAGTAAAATTTTCGTATTTAAATAAAAATGTAATGTAAGCTTAATAATTTTAACTAACCTAATTTTTAGGCTCATTTAAGTAATATACCAAGATTTTTTATTCTACAAGGAGAGTATAATGAGGTTTTTTGGACTTCTAGGCTTGTTTTTCGCGATGGCTTTTGGTGCTGATGGAGAAACCGCAGCTATTGACTTAACTACTACATGGGCAGGAATTTTATCGCTTATAATTTTTGTTGTTGGATATTTTTTTATAGCAGCGGAAGAAAATTTCCACATTGATAAGGCAAAACCTGCTATTTTTATCGGTACGTTCATGTTTCTACTTATCGGTATTTATATGCTTATAAATGGCATGGATGTGCATTCGCTTGAACATGAGGTAAATCACCTGATTTTAGAGATTGCTCAGATCGTATTTTTCTTGATGGTGGCGATGACATTTATCGAAGCGCTTATAGAAAGAGACGTATTTAACGCACTTAAATATAATCTCGTATCAAAAGGCTATACTTATAGAAAGCTGTTTTGGCTAACTGGTGTTTTAGCATTTTTTATAAGCCCAGTAGCTGATAACCTAACAACAGCGCTTATTCTTTCAACCGTTCTTCTAACGATAGATAGAAATAATACAAATTTCCTAGTGGCTGGCGCAATAAACATCGTCGTAGCAGCAAATGCAGGTGGGGCATGGAGTCCATTTGGCGATATCACTACGCTTATGGCTTGGGCTGCTGGAAAAGCACCGTTTGTCGACTTTTTCGCACTTTTCCCAGCATCTATCATAGGTTGGTTTGTAACGGCATTTTTACTTTCTCGTGTAGTGCCAAGTACTGCACCACATTTTGATGTGGCAAACGAGCCAAAAGTGGTTATGAAAAAAGGTGGCAAAGCGGTTATCTTTATAGGCGCATTTACTATCTTTTGTGCTGTTATGATGCATCAGCTTTTCCACTTGCCAGCGATGTGGGGAATGATGTTTGGCTTCTCGCTACTCAGCCTTTATACTTACTATTTCAAAAAAGCTCACAAAAATGAAGAGCCAATGCATGTATTTCACTATATGTCAAAGATCGAAAACAACACACTATTTTTCTTCTTTGGAATTTTAGCTGCAGTTGGCGCTCTTCATTTTGCTGGATTTTTAAATTACGCTGTATCACTTTATGATAAATTTGGCTCAACTGCTGTAAATATTGGCGTTGGCTTCCTTTCAGCAATCGTTGATAACGTCCCTGTTATGTCAGCTGTTTTGAAAGCAAATCCAGCAATGGGAGCTGATGCAGGCGAGGCAATGAGTCAGTGGCTATTAGTGACACTAACTGCTGGTATTGGTGGTTCGATGATCAGCTTTGGCTCAGCGGCTGGTGTTGGAGTAATGGGTAAATTAAAAGGAATTTATACCTTTGGTGCACATATGAAATACGCTTGGATGGTGGTTCTAGGATATATCGTATCGATCATTGTTTGGTATGTGCAGTTTGAAATTTTTCATATCTATTTTTAAAAGGTTATAAATGAACAATACGATTATAGTTTTGGATTTTGGTTCGCAGTACACTCAGCTAATAGCTAGAAGGCTAAGAGAAGAGGGCGTCTACACTGAAATTTTGCCATTTAATGCAAAGCTTAGTGAGATAAAGGCGAAAGAGCCAAAAGGTATCATTTTAAGTGGCGGCCCAGCTAGTGTTTATGCTAAAGATGCTTATTTTTGTGATAGTGGTGTCTTTGGGCTAAACATCCCTATACTTGGCGTTTGCTACGGCATGCAACTACTTGCTCACACGCATGGGGCTGAGGTTTTGGCGGCTGATCAAAAAGAGTACGGCAAGGCAGAGCTTAACGTTATTAAAGAGCATGAGCTATTTAAAGATACACCTTCAAAACAAATCGTATGGATGAGTCATAGTGACTACGTAAAGGACTTGCCAGAGGGCTTTGAAGTGATCGCTATTAGTGAAAATTCGCCTTATTGTGCTTTTGGCGATGATAAACGAAAATTTTATGCGATCCAGTTTCACGCAGAGGTGCAACACAGCGAGTATGGCACGCAAATTTTAAAGAATTTTGCTAAATATATTTGCGGCTGCGAGAGCACGTGGAACATGGGAAGCTTCGCTAAAAATAAGATAGAAGAGATCAGAAAAATAGTGGGCACTCACAAGGTGCTTTGTGCAGTTAGTGGCGGTGTGGATAGCTCTGTAACTGCGGCACTTTTAGCAGCTGCTGTGCCTGAAAATTTGATCCTTGTCTTTGTTGATAACGGACTTCTTAGAACAAACGAAAGAGAGCAAGTTGAAGCTACATTTAGAACAAAGCTTGGCGTTGAGCTAGTTAGCATAGACGCGAGCGAGATCTTCCTTGGCCGCTTAGCTGGTGTGATAGATCCTGAGAAAAAACGCAAGATCATAGGTGAGACCTTTATAGAAATTTTTGAGCAAGAGGCCAAAAAGCATGGTGATGTGAAATTTCTAGCTCAAGGCACTCTTTATACTGATATCATCGAAAGCTCAGTTGTTGGCTCAAGCAAGACGATAAAGAGCCACCACAACGTTGGAGGTTTGCCTGATTGGATGACTTTTGAGCTTATTGAGCCACTAAGAGAAATTTTTAAAGACGAGGTTAGAAAGCTAGGCCTTGAGCTTGGACTAAGCCGTGATTTAGTATTCCGCCATCCTTTCCCAGGACCGGGCCTTGCGATCCGCATCATGGGCGAGGTAAATAAACCAAGCCTAGAGCTACTTCGCAAAGCTGACGTGATCTTGCGCGATGAGCTAAAAAGTACTGGCTGGTATAACAAAACTTGGCAGGCGTTCTGCGTGCTTCTAAACGTAAATTCAGTCGGCGTAATGGGCGATAACCGCACCTATGAAAACGCCGTTTGCGTGCGCGTAGTGGATGCTAGCGACGGCATGACGGCTAGCTTCTCACGCCTACCGTACGACCTGTTAGAAAACGTCTCTCGCCGCATCATAAACGAAGTAGACGGCATCAACCGCGTAGTTTACGACATCTCGAGCAAACCGCCTGCAACGATAGAGTGGGAATAAGATGAAACAAATCTGCATCATTTTAGCGCATCCTTACGAGAGAAGTCTAAATGCGGCTATTGCAAACGTAGCAGCAGAAAAGCTGCAAAATAGCGGCTACGAAGTTAAATTTCACGATCTATATAAGGAGAAATTTAATCCGATCCTTAGCGGTGCCGAGCTCGTGAGCGATGAAAGCGACGACGAGCTGTTAAAGGCGCATCAAAAAGATATCGTAAGCGCTCACGGTATCGTGATCGTTCATCCAAATTGGTGGGGCGAGCCGCCAGCCATCCTAAAGGGCTGGATCGACCGCGTGCTAAGGCAAGGAGTAGCTTACGATTTTGCGCCGGGCGATAACGGCGGCGGGCTTCCGATAGGGCTTTTAAAAGCTGAAGCCATCGTAGTCTTTAACACATCCAATACCCCAGAGACCAGAGAAAACGAGATATTCGGCGATCCGCTGGAAAGAATTTGGAAAAGCTGCATTTTCGATTTTTGTGGCGTGAAAACCTTTGAGCGGCTGATGTTTAGAGTGGTCGCAGACAGTGACGAAGCTAAGCGAAAGGTCTGGTTAGAACAGGTCAAAGGGGTGCTAGATAGACGCTTTCCTGGGCTTACGTAAATTTGTAAAAAAATGGCTTAAATTTGCCTAAAAGAGATAACCTTTATCAACAAATCCTCCGAAAATTTTAGCTACAATGACGCGTAAATTTACGAAAGGAAGAAAAATGAGTAAAATTTACAATCTAAACACTGACACGAAAGTTGTTTCTAAAAGCGTCGTTAGCAAGAGAATTTTTGATTGCGAGAATGCTCATGTCGATGTATTTGCTTTTGATACGGGTGAGGAACTAGATCATGAGATGCTGTTTTGCGACAGCCTTGCATGGGTTGTAGAGGGCGGTGCTAGCCTATACTATGGCGAAAAGCAGATGCATATAGGCAATGAGCAAGCTTGCCTGATAGAGAAAAAAGTGTGGCGCAAGCTAGTTTTTAAAGAACCAACGAAATATATTTCAATTGATTTTAAGGAGGACTTAATGATAGATCATTTACCTAAGGCAGCTATTTTTAGCTTAGTTGATGCAGTCGAATACGAAAAAGGCAAAATCGTGAGCAAAACGCTCGTAAAGAACGAAAACGGCTCAATGTCATTACTTAGTTTTGACACAGACCAAGAGCTCTCAACTCACGCAGCTCCAGGCGATGCACTACTTATCGCACTTGATGGCGAGATGAAGCTAACTATTGGTGATGAACATTTTGATATCAAAAAAGGCGATACCATCGTGCTTCCAGGCAAAATACCACACGGATTAAAGATAAAAGATAAATTTAAAATGCTCTTAATCGTCACTAAAGACAAAATGTAATACCAAGCCCTATTTTTAGGGCTTTTTCTCTATAGTAACAATAGTAAATTTATACTTAATAAAGCAAAAAGTAAAACCATAATATAATCGCTCCAAAAAAAAGAAAAACTATGAAAAAAGAAAATTCCAAACTATTTTTGTTGCTATTTTTAGGCGCTCTCTCTGCCTTTGGACCATTTGTTACAGATCTTTATTTGCCAGCACTTCCGGCTATTACCGAGTGGTTTAAAACAAGTGTTACAGCTACGCAATTAACGATCACGACATCGATGGCAGGTTTAGCCATAGGTCAGCTCATAGTTGGCCCAATAAGTGATAAATTTGGACGAAAAACGCCACTTACTATCTCGCTTATCGTCTATACGATAAGCACTGTTTTTATATTTTTCTCGCAAAATATCCAGTTTTTTATCTTTATGAGAATTATTCAAGGGCTTGCGAGTGCTGGTAGCTTAGTCATCTCAAGAGCCGTTGTGAGCGACCTTTATAAGGGTCACGAGATGACTAAATTTTTTAGCCTTATGATGGTCGTAAATGGTCTAGCCCCGATACTTTCACCAATTGGCGGTAGTTTTCTACTTAAATTTACCGACTGGCGTGGCATCTTTATGGCGCTTACTATCATTGGCATTTTGCTTTTTATCGCAAATTTTTATTTCAAAGAGAGCTTAAGTCAGTCAAATCGCTTAAAAATGCCTTTGCTAGTGACTTATAGTGTTTTTGGCAAAATTTTAAGAAAGAAAAAATTTATACTTTTTGTAAGCATTCAGACATTTGCGATGGGTGCGATGTTTGCTTATATAGCGTCATCTTCGTTTATCTTTCAAGAATTTTATTCTCTAAGTCCAGTAAGCTATAGCTTTTGCTTTGCTTCAAATGGTTTAGGGCTTGTTATAGGAGCAAGGCTTGCTAGTCTTTTAAATGAGAGAAAAGCGCTCAAAACCGGGCTTTTTGGCACCTTGTTTGCTAGCATTTTTATTGCTTTCATACTTTGCTCTAAATTTGAAGTGATCGGCGTCATTATCGCATTTTTTTTATTGCTTCTTTTTACAGGATTTGTCTTACCAACTGCTTCATCGCTAGCTATGAACGAAGGCAGAGAATACGCAGGCTCAGCCTCAGCGATACTTGGATTTTGTCCATTTTTCTTAGGCGGCGTCGTCTCTCCGCTAGTTGGGCTTGGCGATATATTTTATTCGACTTCTATTGTTATTTTAGCTTGCACATTACTTGCTTTGATATCATTTTTTAGGTTAAAAAGAGTTGCGTAAAATTTATCTTATTTCAAATACAAAAACGACTGATGAGAGCGTTGTAAATTTAAGCGTTAGCAAGATCGAGTTTTTAAAATTTGAACTAAATTTAAGTGACTATGACGTGCTGGTAGTTACTTCTAAAAATGCTTTTAATGCATTAAAATTTAATGGCATTTCGCCTATAAATTTGCCAGTCTTTGCCATCGCAAATAGTTGTGCGGCGGCCGCAAGAGAGTTTGGATTTAGCGAAATTTATACCGGAAAGAACGCTCACGGAGATGACTTCGCAAGAGAAATTTTGCCACTTTTAAAAGGTAAAAAAGTTCTTTATCTAAAAGGTAAAGATAGTGCTTCAAATTTCTTAGAAATTTTGCAAAATGGCGACGTAAATATAAAGGCAATCGTCGCCTATGAAAATGTCTTAAATCCTTGCAAAATGGAGCTAAAACCACCAAAAAATAGTATCTTAATCTTCACTTCTCCGCTAAATGTCAAAAATTTTCTTAGTAATTTTGGCTGGGATGAGAGCTATCAAGCGATAAGCATTGGAAAGGTCACTGCAAAAGAGCTAAAATTTACCGAGCCAATAGTGAGCCAAAGTCAAGATATAAACGCCTGTATCGCGCTTGCCAAAACATTACTTTAAGCAAAAAATTTATATAATTTTATTGCCTGAGTGAAGCGAGTCAGCATTTTACGGGGTCCAACACTTTTTTGTTAGCGAAAAGGTATGGGTGCCTTGTGATGTGGCTTCGTTTGAGTCTGAAAAGGCGAGAAGTTGCAACCGTTTGGTATCCATCTATTTGCAAGATTGGCTTTGTTTATGGGCCACTCTTCTATGCGACGCCCACTCGGGTTTTTAAATTTACGGAGATGAAATGAATATTCTCATAATAGGAAGTGGCGGCCGCGAATACGCCATTGCTCTAAAACTAAAAAGTGAAAAAAATATAAATTTATACTTTGCACCGGGAAATGGTGCGACCTCACGCCTTGGTGATAATTTAAACATAAAAGACTTTTATGAGCTTGCAAAATTTGCTAAACAAAATGATATTGCTCTAACTATCGTAGGCCCTGAGGCACCGCTTAGTGAAGGGGTAGTGGATATCTTTAAAAAAGAGGGTTTGCTCATCTTTGGACCAAGCAAGGCAGCTGCTAGACTTGAAGCTAGCAAGGTGTATATGAAGGATTTTTTAGCTAGAAATAACATAAAAACTGCAAAATATTTAAACACAGATGATAAAGAAAAGGCATTTAAATTTATTGATACCCTAAGCGCGCCGATGGTCGTAAAGGCAGATGGTCTTTGTGCCGGAAAAGGCGTTATAATCGCAAATTCTAAAGAGGGGGCCAAAGAGGCAGTTAGTGACATGCTAAGCGGAGCTAGCTTTGGTGATGCTGGTAAATTTGTGGTGGTTGAAGAGTTTTTAGATGGTTTTGAGCTTAGCTTTTTTGCTATTTGTGACGGCGAAAATTTCGTAAGCTTGCCAGTGGCACAAGACCACAAACGCCTGCTTGATAACGATGAGGGTCCAAATACTGGCGGTATGGGCGCTTATGCTCCAAGTCCGCTTGCTTCAAAAGAGCTGATAAAAAGAGTTGAAGAAGAGGTGGTAAAACCCACTTTAAAAGGGATGAAAAACGAGGGCAGTCCATTTTGTGGAGTGCTTTTTGTAGGACTTATGATCGTAAAAAATGAGCCTTATGTGCTTGAGTTTAATGTGAGATTTGGCGATCCTGAGTGCGAGGTCTTGATGCCATTAATTGACGGAAATCTAAGTGAAATTTTACTAAATGCTGCAAAGGGAGAGCTAAAGCCTATTAGCTTAAAAGATGAATTTGCGGTTGGTGTCGTAATGGCTAGTAAGGACTATCCGTATAAAAGCAGCCCAAAAGCTAAAATTTCAGTTTTAAATGATGTAAAAGATGCTCACATCGCTTATGCTGGTGTTAGTGAGCAAGATGAAGAAATTTATGCAGATGGTGGCAGGGTATTAGTCTGTGTGGCCACTGCGAAGAGCATAAAAGAGGCACGTGATAGAGCTTATGAGCTTTGCGAAAATGTAAAATTTGATGGAGCACATTATAGAAAAGATATTGCCTGGCAGGCATTAAAATGAGTATGCAGATAGTTGAAAAACTTGAAAAAGAAGAAATTTCTCTAGCGCCATTTTCAAAAAGAGTGCTAGCTTACTCAATTGATGAATGTATTGTTTCTTTTTTGTTTTTGATCATTTACTGGGATGCCTTTTTGTCGGTTATGAGCTATGATGAAGCCAGAAATTTGACTTTAAATTTCTTTTGGCAAATAGTCGCATTAAAGATTATATATCATGCATTTTTTGTTTGGTATTATGGCGCGAGTCTCGGACAAATGCTAACAAAGACGATGTGCATTAATGTAGAAATTTTAGATAGACCAAATTTTGTTTCAAGCTTGGTAAGAGCGATTTTTAGGTTGGTTAGTGAAGCTTGTTTTTATCTTGGTTTTGCATGGGCATTTGCAAATCCAGCTAGGCAAACTTGGCAAGACAAAATAGCAAAAACAGTGGTGATAAATGCGTAAAATTTTATTTTTAGTTCCGGTATGTATTTTAAGTCTAAGTGCAGCTGTGCAAGATGTGCAGCTTTTGGCCGATGATGTAAAGCAAGATAAAGGCATTGTCACGGCCAATAAAAACGTCGTTGTATATTCACAAGATTATCTTGTAACAGCTGATTGTGCAGTTTATGATCAAAATAATTCGGTTATAGAGCTCTTTGGAAATGTCAACATGATGAAAGGAAAGAGCGAAGTCTCTCGCTCAAACTATGCAAAGCTAAATTTAAAAAATAATGACACTGCTTTTGAATCGCTTTTTATGATGAATAAAGACATGGAAGTATGGATGAGAAGCGATGAGAGCAGCTCTGACAGTGAGTACTATAGAGTTAAAAAAGCGATGGTTTCAAGCTGTAATGTTCAAGATCCTGACTGGAGTATCACCTCAAGCTCAGCTATGCTAAATAAACAAAGCAAATTTTTACACCTTTTTAATCCAGTCTTTCGTATAGCTAATGTGCCAGTTTTTTATTTGCCATATTTTGGTTTTTCAACAGATACCACAAGAAGAACAGGCCTTTTACCGCCTGAACTTGGATACGGAAAATCTGAAGGTTTTTATTACAAGCAGCCGATTTATTTTGCACCTTATAATGAGTGGGACTTCGAGCTTGATCCGCAGATAAGAACAAACAGAGGTGCTGGAATTTATGGTGCATTTAGATTTACTGAGTCGCCTGATTCAAGGGGTGAAATCAGCTTTGGTATGTTTGACGATAAAAAAAGCTATCAAGATAGACAAAGAAGTAAGACTTCAAATAAGGCTGAACTAAAAAATAAAACACATAAAGGTATTGGACTAAAATACGAAAGAGATAAGCTTATAAGATACCTTAGTGAAGCAGATTTACAAGAGGGAATTTGGATAGACGCAACGAAGCTAAATGATATAGATTATTTAAATTTAAAGGGCAGAGATGATGATTATGATTCGCTTGTAACTTCTAAATTTAACTATTTCATTGCAAATGACGATCATTATTTTGGTGCTTATGCAAAATACTACATAGACACTGAAAAAATTGGCTCAAAAAATGAGAACAAAGACACGCTTCAAGAGCTTCCATCGCTTCAGTATCATAAATTTACAGATAATATTGTCTTGCCAAATATCTTATATTCACTCGATCTTCAGTCACATAGATATGATAGAAAAATAGGAGTTAGAGCGACTCAGTATGAATTTACGCTTCCAGCTTCAGTGCATGTGCCACTGCTTGATGATAGCTTAACTTTTTCATTTTACGAGTATCTATACGCTTCAAGAATAAATTACGAGAATAAGAT
Organism: Campylobacter concisus; assembly: GCF_003048575.1. Classification (NCBI taxonomy): domain Bacteria; kingdom Pseudomonadati; phylum Campylobacterota; class Epsilonproteobacteria; order Campylobacterales; family Campylobacteraceae; genus Campylobacter; species Campylobacter concisus. Next base: position 200,864 of record NZ_PIRZ01000003.1, read on the forward strand.
AAATTCATTTGATGATAAAAGAGAAGATAAACATACAAATTTTGTAAATAATTACCATAAATTTACTCTTCACACTGACCTTGCAAAAGCGTATGAAAGCTTTTATCACACTCTAAATTTTGGGGCCGAATACCTACTACCAGGTTATAGAAAAGGAAATTTAGATGATGAGTTTATCTATGATAAAAATCTAAATGAGTATGAAAATTTTTTGACTCAAGAGCAGAGTAAGGAAGAAATTTCTGGTTATCTGACTCAGTATTTCTTTAACTCTAATGGTAGAAAGATTATAAAACATAGTATTTCTCAAGGATATTACACAAAAGAAGATGAATATTCGAATTTAAAAAATGCTATCTATCTATATCCATTTGAAAATTTAAGCCTTTATAATAAGCTTGAGTATTCGCACAAGAGCAAAGAGCTTAAAAAGATACAAAGCGGATTTTCATACACAAATGATTTATTTTGGCTAAATATGCTTCACACCATGAAGAAAAATGATAGCAAAATAAAAAATAGTGCAACAAAAGATAGCTATTTTACAAGTGGTCTTGGAGTAAAATTACCTCATCAATATAGTCTTATTGGCGGCTGGCAATATGATATCGAGCGAAGCTACACAAAAAGCTGGAGAGTTGGTGTACTTCATCAAAGAAAATGCTGGAATTACGGGATAATTTATCAACAAGATGTCGAGCCAACAACAACAATAAACGGCTCAGCATCAACCAGAAAAAATGGTATTTATTTCACGATAAATTTCTATCCAATGGGTGGTTTGCACTATGACTTTTCGCAAAGCAGCACAAAATCGAGTGCCAACTAAATGATAACGGCTAAATTTAAGGATCAATTAGAAGCAGCTAGCAAGCTAATTGAAATTTTGCCAAAAAAAGAGCTCGTAGATAAAAAGACGATAGTTGTTTGTATGTCGCTTGAGTCAGTTATACTCACAGATGCAGTTTGTAGGAGCTTAAATTTAAGCTACGAGATGCTCTTTAGCGAGCCAATACCTGCGCCAAATAATAGCGAATGCGACGTTGCAATAGTTAGCGAGACAGAAGATATAGTATTAAATGATAAGCTTATAAAGGCTTTTAATATAAGCTATGACTATATTTACGGCGAAGCACATAGAAAATATGAAGAGAAAATTTTAAAAAACGTTTATAAATACCGAAAAGGAAATTTGATAGGAGAGCTAAAAGATAAAAATATTTTACTAATCGATGAGGGGTGCGAGACTGGTATGACGGCACTCATTTGCATAAAGACGTTGCTTGATGTGAAGGTAAAATCCATCTCATACGCAACGCCAGTGATTGCTACTGATGTCTTTACAAATTTAAATGATATGGTTGATGAAATTTACACGATAAACAAGATCGTTGATTTTATCGATGTGGATTCGTATTACGAGAAAAAGATCGAAGCTACGAGTGAGCGTATCATGTCAATATTAGAAGAGAGCCCTTATTATTTGCCGTTACAAAAACAACAAGGAGATAAAAATAATGCAATATAGTATAGAAGTCAATAATCAGGTTGAAATTTTTGACCTTAATAAAGTAGCAAAACAAGCTAGCGGAGCGGTACTTTTAAGGGTGAAAAATACCGTAGTTTTAGCAACTGTTGCAAGAGAGGACACACAAGTTGAGGAGGATTTTTTACCTCTAACGGTGCAGTACATCGAAAAAGCTTACGCCGCTGGTAAAATTCCAGGTGGTTACGTTAAGCGCGAGACAAAGCCAGGCGACTTTGAAACGCTAACAGCTCGCATCATCGATAGATCTCTTAGACCGCTCTTTCCAAAAGGTTACGCATATCCAACTCAAATAGTTGTAATGGTACTTTCAGCCGATCCTGAGGTTGATTTACAAGTTGTAAGTCTAAATGCAGCCTCAGTTGCACTATATCTTAGCGACATCCCTGTAAATCGCCCAGTTTGTGGTGTTAGAGTTGGTTATATAGATGAAAAATTTGTGATCAACCCAAGCAACTCTGAACTAAAACAGAGTGCGATCGATCTTTATGTAGCTGGAACAAAAGATGAGCTTTTGATGATCGAGATGAGAAGCTTACCTCAGCAAACTACGCAGCTTATCCCGATGGTTGCAATCGAGCCGATGATAGATCCGAGCTTAAGTGATAGCATGGCTCAAAAACAGCTAATGAACGAATTTAGCGAAGATATGATGGTTGAAGCGATTGATTTTGCTGGTAAGGCGATATTAAGAGCTAGCAGTGCTTACGAAGAAGCATTTAAAGAGCATAAAAAAGAGGACGCTGCGCTTGAGCTAAAACCTGAGATAGAAAATGAAAATATCGCTATTTATATCGATAAATTTTATAAAGCTGAAGTCAAAAATGCGATCAATCAAATGGCAAAAAGCGAGCGCGCGAGCGAACTTAGCAAGATCGCGAAACAAATTTCAAGCGATGAGGTAGCTCAAAAAGAGGGCTGGGATGAGGCTGTCATCACAAATGTCCTTGGTAAATATAAAAAGAAAATCGTTAGAGAGCAGATCATAAACGAGGGCGTAAGAGCTGATGGACGTGGTCTTGAAGAGGTTAGGCCTATTAGTATCGAAACAAATGTGCTTCCAAATGCACATGGCTCATGCCTCTTTACAAGAGGACAGACACAAGCCCTAGTTGTCACTACTCTTGGCACTGACAGTGACGCTCAAATGTATGACATCCTCACTGAAAAAGTGCCTTTTGTAGAAAAATTTATGTTTAACTACAATTTCCCAGGCTTTAGCGTAGGTGAGGCAAGCCCATTAAAAGCTCCTGGTAGACGCGAGCTTGGACATGGAAATTTGGCCAAACGTGCCCTTGCGCCAAGTATCGATCTAGCTTCTCCATACACAATAAGAGTTGTTTCAGAAATTTTAGAGAGCAACGGCTCAAGCTCGATGGCTAGCGTTTGTGGTGGCTCGCTTGCACTTAGAGCAGCTGGCGTAAATACTTTAAAACTTGTCGCAGGTGTCGCTATGGGATTAATATTTGAAGGCGATAAACACGCAGTGCTAACAGATATCATGGGGCTTGAAGATCATGACGGCGATATGGACTTTAAAGTAGCGGGTACAAGCGATGGTATCACAGCACTTCAGATGGATATTAAGCTTGGTGGCATTAGCTTAGAAGTGCTAAAAGAGGCACTTTATCAAGCAAAACGTGGTAGAGAGCATATCTTATCTTTGATGACAGAAGCGGATAAAAATATAGAAATAAATGAAGATGTGCTTCCAAAGCTTGAATTATTTAGTGTCGATCCAAGCAAGATCGTAGACATCATCGGACAAGCTGGCAAGACTATAAAAGAGATTATTGAGAAATTTGAAGTTTCAATCGATCTTGATAGAGAAAAAGGCGAGGTAAAAATCGCAGGTGGAGCAAAGAAAAATGTCGATGCCGCAAAAGATTACATCATCTCTATCACTTCAAAAGACAATGGACGTTCATTTGGCAAAAAGCCTTTTAAACACGACAAAGAGCGTTCAAAACCAAATTTTAATATCGGTGATGAGTTTTTGGGAACTGTAAAGAGCGTAGTTGATTTTGGTGTGTTTATCGAGCTAAAAGATGGCATTGATGGCTTGCTTCACATCTCAAAGATAAAAACTCCATTAAACGTAGGTGATCAGGTCAAAGTATGTGTGAGCGAGCAAAAAGGAAATAAAATTTCGCTCTCTTTGGTTGAATAAATTTTAAAGGACAGATGATGAAATACAAAAAGTTGCTTTTTCCAATAGGAGCTGGAGACGATATCGAGCCAAGAATTTATGGTGCCCTAAAGGTTGCTCAGTGGTTTAACACACATATGGAAATTATGACTTGCCAGCTTGACCCAAGCGTAGTTTATAATATGAAAATGACGCTTCGTGGAGGAGTGCTTTTTGAAGAATTTCTAAAATCAGCTAAATCTGAACTAGCTGTCGAGCATGAAGAGAATGAGAAAATTTTCAATAAAATTTGTGCTGAGCTTGGCATAAAAGTAACTAGTGAAATCATTGAAGATGTTTGCACTGCAAATTTTACGATTCACAGTGGCAAAAGAAGTGCCATAGTTGAGCAAGAAAGTAAATTTTGCGATCTAGTAGTGGCTGCTGTACCACTTGATGGAAAGATCACTGGTACATTTGAATCAGCTGTTTTAAAAAGTGGTAAAAATGCGATTGTAATCCCTAGAAAAATGCGTGAGTTTAAAGCCGATAATATCCTTGTTAGCTGGACTGGTACGACGCAAAGCTCAAGGGCATTAACAGGCTCGATCGATCTTTTAAAAAAGGCAAAAAAGGTTCAGTGCATTACCTCAAAAGCAAGTCTTGGCGACAATGCTGAGCTAAATCTTAAAAAGCTTGAAGAGTACTTCAAAATTCATGGCATATCGGCCACTTTTGAAGTGATTGCTACTACGATGATACCTGGTGAAGCGCTTTTAAAAGCAGCTATTGATAGAAATGCTGATCTAATCGTTGCTAGCAGATATGGTGAAAATGGTCTTATGGAAATGGTGCTTGGTGGCACTTCAAGATTTTTCTTAGAACACACAAATATCCCAGTTTATCTATAATGGATTGCGGCTTAGTCCGCGATCTATTTCTTTTTCACTTTATAGATTTTAAAATTCCATTCGCTCGCAAAAATTGACTACTAAATTTGGCTTCATTGACCACTTAGCTCAAATTTTAGAGCCGAAATTACTCGTTCATGAAATTTTAAAATTTACAAGACCTTAATAGCATAGTGCGTTAGATGATGGCGCGCTTTGTTCTTAGCCACAAACTACAAATTCTATAAATTTTAAAGCTCCCATTAAGTTTTCATCAAGCACCTTATTAGCCAAAATTTTGTAAAATCCACTCATTAAAAAAGGATAAAAAATGAGTGAAAATTCTAGCTTTACACACCTGCATTTACACACCGAATACTCCCTACTAGACGGAGCAAACAAGATAAAAGAGCTAGCTCACGTACTTCATGATAGAGGCGACACAGCAGCGGCGATTACTGATCACGGCAATATGTTTGGAGCGATAGATTTTTACAAGGCGATGAAAAAAGAGGGGATAAAACCACTAATTGGCATCGAAGCTTATGTACATAATGGCGAGCAGCTTGATGACAAGAGTACTAAACAGCGTTTTCACCTTATACTAATCGCCAAAAACGAGACTGGCTATAAAAATTTAATGTATCTTAGCTCCATGAGCTACATCGAGGGCTTTTACTACTATCCTCGTATAAATAAAAAAATTTTAAAAGAGCACAGTGAGGGCTTGGTTTGTAGCTCTGCTTGCTTGCAGGGAGAGGTGAGTTGGCATCTAAATTTAAGCGATCGTAACGTCAAATTTGGCGCAAAGGGCTACGAGAGAGCAAAAGAGGTTGCACTTGAATATAAAGAAATTTTTGGAGATGACTTTTACCTTGAGATCATGCGCCACGGCATCGGCGATCAAAAACGCATTGATGATGATATTTTACGCATCGCTAAAGAGACTGGCATAAAGGTTATCGCCACAAACGATACTCACTACACTTTTAAAGAGCGAGCCGACGCACATGAGGTTTTTATGTGTATCGCGATGAACAAAACTTTAGATGATCCAAATCGACTTCGTCACAGCGTTCATGAGTTTTTTGTCAAAAGCAAAGAGCAGATGAGTGAGCTATTTTTAGATATCCCTGAAGTGATAGAAAATACCCAAGAGATCGTGGATAAGTGCAATCTTGAGATTAAGCTTGGCAACCCAACTCCGCCAAATTTTAAATTTACTCTTGAATATGCCAAAGAGAGAAATTTAACACTTCCAGAGCCTGAAAATAGATATAGCTTTAAAAATGATGCTGTATTTTTTGAATATGAATGTAGAAAGGGGCTTGAAGAGAGGCTAAAATTTGTCCCTGAAAATTTACATGACGAATACAAAAAGCGCCTTGAGATAGAGATTGGCATAATTAATAAAATGAATTTCCCAGGCTACATGATGATCGTTTGGGACTTCATAAATGAGGCTAAAAGTAGAGGTGTGCCAGTTGGTCCAGGACGTGGTTCTGCGGCTGGTAGCTTGGTCGCTTACTCGCTAAAGATCACTGACCTTGACCCGATCCCATACAACCTACTTTTTGAGAGGTTTCTAAACCCAGAGCGTGTTAGCATGCCAGATATCGACGTGGATTTTTGTCAAAGTAGGCGTGGCGAGATTATCGACTATGTTACGCAAAAATATGGAAAATTTAACGTTGCTGGCGTTATTACCTTTGGTAAATTGCTCGCAAAAGGTGTTATTAGAGACGTTGCTAGGGTTTGTGATATGCCTTACGCCGAAGCCGATGCGATGGCAAAGTTAATACCTGATGAACTTGGTATTACACTAAAAGATGCTTACGAAAAAGAGCCAAAGATAGCTGAGCTCATCAGTCAAAATCCAAAGGCAGCTAAAATTTGGAAATTTGCACTTGATCTTGAGGGGCTAAATAGAAACGCCGGTCAGCATGCAGCAGGTGTTGTTATCTCAAATGAGGAGCTGTGGAATAAAACTCCGCTATTTCGCCAGCCAAACAGCCCAGAAGATCGCTATGTTACGCAGTATAGCCTTAAATATCTTGAGGATGTGGATTTAATTAAATTCGACTTTCTTGGACTAAAAACACTAACGGTTATCGATAATGCCATAAAGCTAGTAAAACAACGAACTTGCAAGGATATTATTTGGGAGCAGATCGATAAAAACGATTCTAATGTTTATAAAATGATACAAAGCGGCCAAGCGATAGGAATCTTCCAAATCGAGGGCGAGGGCATGAGAAAGCTAGGAACTAGCTTGCGTCCAGACTGCTTTGAGGATATCGTCGCGATGCTAGCGCTCTACCGCCCAGGACCGATGGAGAGTGGCATGCTCGATGACTTTGTCAAAAGAAAACATGGCGAGGCAGAGATAACCTACTCATTTAAAGAGCTTGAGCCGATCCTTGCGCCAACATACGGCGTGATCGTCTATCAAGAACAAGTTATGCAAATCGTTCAAGCCATAGGCGGCTTTAGCCTTGGCGGGGCGGACCTTGTACGCCGTGCGATGGGTAAAAAGATCAAAGAAGAGATGGATAGGCTAAAGGGCGAGTTTGTAAAAGGTGCTGAGGCAAAAGGGCTAAATGGACAAAAAGCAGACGATCTTTTTGAGCTAATTGTAAAATTTGCAGGATATGGCTTTAATAAATCTCACTCCGCAGCTTACGCTTATGTTACCTTTCAAACAGCTTATCTTAAGGCCTATTATCCAGCTGAATTTATGGCTGCACTTCTTACAAGCGAAGAGAGCAACGTCGATAAGATCGTTCGCTATATCGATGAGATAAAACGCATAAATATAGATACTTTGCCGCCATCTATAAATAAATCAACTAAAGAATTTAGCGTCGTTAAAAATGGCGATCATGACGGCATTATCTTTGGGCTTGGTGCGATTAAAGGCGTTGGTGGAGCGGCTATTGAAAATATTATCACTGAGCGTGAAGCAAATGGCGAATTTAAGAGTATGGACGACTTTGTCTCAAGGATAGATCCATTTAAAGTAAATAAAAAGGTCTTTGAAAGCCTTATAAAAGCCGGATGTTTTGATGAGTTTGGCTTTAGTCGTAAGATGCTTATGCAAAATGTAGAAAATATCATAGAAGCTTGCAAAAGTGCTGCGCAGATCCGTAAAAATGCAGTTGAGAGTTTATTCGGCGAAGATGAGAGCATGAACGATGTGAAGATAAATTTTGTCACGATAAATGATGAATTTGACATCAAACAAATTTTAAAATTTGAGCAAGAGAGCGTTGGTATCTACCTTTCTGGTCATCCACTTGATGACTATAAAGATGAGATTAATAAGATAAAATACACTCTAAGTTCAGAATTTGAGAGCTTGCCGCAAAGCGCTGAAATTTTAGTCGTTGGCAAGATCGAAGACTTTAGCACAAGGATAACCAAAAGCGGCAAGAAAATGGGCACTATAAACGTGCTTGATTTTCATGGAAATATCGAGATCGCAGTCTTTGAAAGAGAGCTTGGTAACATCGAAGATATAGTAAAAGATGAAGCAAAACGCGACCTGCCTTATGCTTTTAGGATAAATATCACAAAAGATGATCAATTTGTAAGGACAAATTTAAACGAGGTTTATAGCCTAGAAGATGCGCAAAATTTAGACTTTAAAACAAGAAAACTAAAACAAAACTCTAAATTTTCTAAAAATGAAGAATCTAGCATGCCTCAAAGAGCAAGAGAATATGCTGAGCTAGAGGTGCTTTTATGCCTTAGTGAGCTTAGCAAAGATAAGATAACTAGCCTTTATAATCTTGGCTATAACGAACATATAAAAAGTGGCACAAACAATGATAAGCGTCTTGTTATTAAGATAAAAAATGAAAATACGGCTCAAATTTTTGTCTATAAGACAAAATTTGTTGTAAATGACAGCTTTAAAGAAAAAGCACTTCAAGCAATAGCTTGCTAATGCCTGGAGAAGCGATGTTTTTAGATAAGCTTGGCATAGATAAAAGTAACTGGAGCGAGCTTTTTAGCGCATGTGTCGGCAAATCGACATTACTTCAAAAACGTGCATTTAAGCTACTTGTTGAAGGTAGCAACTGGCAGGTTGATTTTGATAGTGGCAAAATTTACTTTGATGGGCGTGAGTTTGACATGCAGTTTATTGGCTCTGAAAGCTTCTCGTCAAATACGTGGCTTTGGGGTTATGAAAATATAAATGGCTTTGATGAGCGTTTGCTCGAGCTTGCAAATAAAGCACGGGAGTTTGGCGAGAAATTTGGACTTAGTGCATTTAGCACGCCACAATTTGAGCTAGATGAAAATTTTAATGGCCACACGATTAGTATGGTTGCTTGCACCGCTTTTGATGAGCAAAATTATTATAGGATAGAGTACGAGGGCGGAGCTGCGTATGTGGCTTTTAGATCAGATGTGGTCTTTGAGGAACCAGTGCTAGCAAATGAGCTTTTGAGCGCAGTAAATGAGTGTTTAAGCACTTACGAACTAGATCACAAAATCCTTGTAAAAGGACTTTTGCTAAGTTGTGATATGAAATTTAGCGAAAGTCCTAATGAGATCGTAGCGAATAAAAACGAGCTTAGCTTTAAATTTGACGAGCTAAATAGGCTCATAAATATTTCAAGTACGCTTTAAAATTTAATGCTCTTTACCACATCAGCACCAAGTGCTAGCTTCATATGAAGAGAGAACATCTCGTGATAAAAGTCGCCGTTATGTCCTGGTATGTCATATGTTTGCGTAAGATCAAACGGTACAATAACTCTTACTTTTTTGTTGTATTCATTGGCTCGCAACTTAAGATAACTAACACACTGATAAACGCACATATCAGTGCAATCCCCAGTGACTATAAAGGTGTCTAGCTCTGGATGCTCTTCTAAAAATTTCTCAAATTCTTTATTGAACGCAATGCTTAAAGAGTTTTTATAAAATGCTTTGATCTCTTTAAAAAAGCTTAGATTTTCTATCTCTTTTACGGTTTTTATCTCATTTGTATCAAGCATAGCGTGAGGTAAAAAAGTCTCAAATTCTTTTGAATCACTGGTGTGCCTATCTTCTATAAGGATAAAATTTCTAAAACCAAAATCTTTCCACGCTCTATCAAAAAGTGTTGCGATCCCTTTTGATAAGTCGGCTACTCTTTGACTAGAGAGCGCACCACTGCCAGCAAATGCTTCTATCATATCAATGCAAATAAATGCAACGTTTTTTGCTCCATCGTTTGAAATTTCTCTCAAATCAAGCGTCTGAAGAGATTCTTTAAAAACCTCAAGTTCGTTGTGTATGTTCATTCTTACTCCTTTATTGGTAAATTTATGCAAAATGTTTTTGGATTTAGTGTGATCTCAATACTGCCTTTGTGAGCCTCTATGATCTGTAAGCAAAGATGTAGTCCAAGGCCGTTTCCTTTTAGCTTGCTACTTTTAAACGGCTCAAAAACTATGGCTTTATCTTTGATAGGTTCGCCACTATCATAAATGATAAATTTATGTTCACTTGGTGTTTTTTCATAGCTTAAAATGATTTCTCCTTCATCATCATCGCTCTCTTCGATGGCATCAATAGCGTTAAATAAAATATTTTGAAAGACGATGGCTAGTAGATCAAGATCGCCCATATATTTGCCATCTGGAAATTCTAGGCTAAATTTAATATCCTTTGAATAGTCATAAAAATTTATAGCCTCTTCACACTCTTTTTTAAGCTGCAAAAAGTCAAAAATTTGTGCATTTATATTAAGGCCTTTTGTAAAAAGTAGTGTAGCTTTGATTATGCGTTCGACTCGCCATGTAGCTTTTTGTATTTGATTTACGATAGGCTTTGTGCGCTCATCAGCTCTTTTAAGTAGAGTTGAAGCTAAAAGCGAGATAGAGCCTACCGGATTTCTGATCTCGTGGGCTAGGTGAGCTGCCACTTGACCCATAGATGCAAGACGCTCGGTGCGTTTTTCTACTGTTATGTTTGTTGCAGAGATTATTAGTTTATTGTCTTTAGAGCTTGTTTTAAAAAGATAAATTTGCCCATCTACATTTATCTCACCCTCTTTTTTTGGTATCTCTTTAAAAATTTTACCAAGTCTTACTGCTTCTGAGTTTTGTAAAAAGATCTCATCATTTTCATCTAACACCCATATGGCATTTGGCAAAATTTCTACAATATCTTTAATGAAATTTTGCAAGCTTGCATAAGATGATGTTAAATTTTTATATTCGTTTTCTATCAGATAAGTCTGCTCTATCAGGCTTTTTAATCCAGCTTGGATATCGTGTTCGTTCATTTTAAAAGTTCCTCAAAATCGCTAATTTCATAAAGCTTTAGCCTTTCATCCTTTAAATTTCTTAGCTCGCTACTAAATCCACTCTTTGAAAAAAGAGCAATAATATCTGGCCTAATGTTTAGTTTTTCGCATTTTTTTAATAGTAAATTTAGCACATTTTTACAAACTTTTCTCTCTTTGTATTTTGCCTCGCCGACTATTATTTTGCCACCTATATTTAATAGCATATCAAGCTCTATATTTTTGCTCCAAAAGCTACTTAAAAATATGCCATTAATCAGAAATTTTTTTGCCATGAGTTCACCGCATAAAATTTCAAATCCAAGACTTGCATATTCGTCAAATTCTTTTTTTATGATGGCTAAAATTTCATCATTTTTACCAGCTTTTAGCAAGCTTAAATTTGGCTCTATAAATCTAAACCAAAACCTTGAAAAATGGCTATTAAAATGTATTTTATCCTCAACTTTATAGCCCCTTTCTTCCTTTTTTAGCATTTGGTTTTTTGATCTTTTTGGCAGTACTTCTCTACTTTTCTCAATCAGTAAAAAATTCTTTTCAAAAAGCTTTGCATAGACTTTGCCAGCTAGGCTTTGAGGTAAAATTTTATGTACGTTAAATTTTTTTCTATCACTTCGTGCAAGTTTTATGAGGGCAGATTTTATAGCATCGTTTGTATCGGATTCGAAGTAAAATTTTGGCATCAAAGCTAAGAAGTTGTTTAAAATTTCAGCCTCGATCGCTTCAAAAACATCATAATATGAGTGCTTTAAATCAAACTCATCAAAGACGAGATGAAATTTAATAAGTTCATTTATATCAAGATGTTTCATTCGCTCAAATGTTGATTTTAAAGCTTTTATATCGGCTCCTTTATTTGGGCATTGTAGTATATTTTAGCTAAAGTAATCTATAATGATACGCAAAAAACAAGGGTTATGATTTGGTAAATTTAGAGCACATTAGAGAAAATATAATTTTAAAAAATGGCATTTATTATTTTGATTTCACAGCTTCAGGACTAGCTTATAGGCCTATCGAAGATGAGATGGCAAAAATACTTCAAACATACGCAAATACGCACTCTATTAGCTCATCAAATGCTTATAAAACTGCTCAAATTTATGAAGATTCAAGACGTGAATTAAAAAGCTTACTGGGACTTGATGAGAGCTTTTATCTTTTTACTTGTGGCAATGGAGCTACTGGTGCGATAAAGAAATTTCAAGAAATTTTAGGAATTTATGCACCACCAGCGTTAAAAAAAAGATATGCGTTAAAGCCAGATGAAAATTCTCCGCTCGTGGTGCTTGGCCCTTATGAGCACCATTCAAATGAGATAAGCTTTAGGCAAGCACTTTGCGAGGTTGAGCGTATCAGGCTTGATAAAAATGGAGGGATCGACTTTAATCATTTGGAGCAAATTTTAAGGATAAATGTCGGTCGTGAGATCATCGCAACTTTTAGTGTGGCTTCAAATGTGACTGGGGTTTTGAGTGATTATAGAAAAATTTATACTCTTATAAAATCTTATGGTGGCATTGTGGCATTTGATGCTGCAAGCTTTAGTGCTTATGGAAATATTGATTGCGACTATTTTGATGCTCTTTTTTTATCGCCACATAAATTGCTTGGTGGAGTTGGAAGTTGTGGGCTTCTTGCTATAAAAAAGATACTTGCAAACTCAGATGAGCCGACATTTGCTGGTGGTGGAACGGTAAGTTATGTCAGCAAAAACTACGCTATATTTGTAAAAGATAGTGAGCAGCTAGAAGAGGCTGGCACTCCGCCTATTTTAGGACTTATAAGGGCAAATTTGGCTTATGGGCTAAGAAATGAGATAGGATTTGAGGCAATATATGAAAACGAGAGCGAGATTGGAGAGTATTTGGAAAAAAGACTAGCAGAAATTCCTGAGCTTACTTGCTATCATCCAAATAATGCAAAGCGTTTGCCGATATTTTCTTTTAATGTAACCGGTGTTTCGCCTTATGAACTAGCCAAAGTTTTAAGCAAAGAATATGGTATTCAAACGCGTGCAGGATGTTCTTGTGCTGGACCGTATGGACATGATTTGCTTCATTTAAAAGAAGACGCACTATTTACCCATAAGCCAGGCTGGGTAAGGGCTGGGCTTCACTATACGCATACGCCACAAGACGTGGATTATTTAGTAGATGCATTAAAAAATAGCATTAAGAAGTATTCAAGCATTTGGAAGGTCGATGATCCTTTTAGTGTTGATAAAATTTCAGGTTGCAAGGGAGATAGATGAAAAATATATTAATCATTGCAGGAAGTGACAGCGTTGGCGGAGCTGGCGTGCAGGCTGATATTAAGACATGCGAGGCATTTTCTTGCTACGTAGCGACAGCTATCACGGCTCTTACAGCACAAAATACAAATGGCGTTAGCAATATCTTTGCTACAAATGTTACAAATCTAAATGAGCAGATCAAAATGATAGACGAGGAGCTAAATATAGATGCTATCAAGGTTGGAATGCTTTTTAACCAAGAGCTTATATCTTGCGTTGGTTCTTGGCTTGAAAAATTTCATAAGCAAGGCATCAAAATAGTAATAGATCCAGTTTGTGTAGCAAAATCAGGCTCAAAGCTTCTTGAAGATGACGCGATAGCAAGCTTAAAAGAGCTTTTTAAATTCGCAGACATTATCACGCCAAATATCGATGAAGCCAAAGTTTTGGAACTTGATAGCAAAAATTTACCTTGCGATATGATCTTAAAGCGAAGCATGGTTGCAGAAATTTGCGAAGATACTCTTTTTAAAAAAAATGGTGACGTGCTTAAATTTAAAGAGCCACTAATACAACCAGAGATCATGCACGGGGCTGGATGTAGTTTTGCGAGTGCGCTGGCCTGCTTGCTGGCAAATGGACACACCAAAGAAGAGGCTATAAAACTAGCCAAAAAATACATTTTAAATGCTATTAAAAATGCAATTACGACAAAATTTGGCAAACGTCTACTAAATCATAAAGTTGGCATAAGTGATTGAAATTTACGCGATTAGCGACGATGTATTGATGCCTGAAAATTTAGCCTTGCAATACACTAAAGAAATTTTAGAGTGTGGGGTAAAATTTTTTCAATTTCGCTCTAAAAAAATACCCAAAGATGAGAGGCTAGCTGGTGAAATTTTCAACCTATGCGAAAAATTTGGAGCAAGATTTATCGTAAATGATGATATTTTATTTGCTGCTAATATCGGGGCAAAGTCCGTGCATTTGGGAAAAGATGATGCGAGCATAAAAGAGGCGTTTGAAATTTTAGGGGATGATGCTTACGTGGGAGTTAGCTGCTATGATAGCTTGGAGCTTGCCCTTAGGGCAAAACAAAATGGTGCTAGCTATGTGGCTTTTGGAGCTATGTTTAAAAGCTCAACAAAACCAAATGCTCCACTTTGCAAGGCTCAAACTGTATCACAAGCAAAAGAAATGGGAATGAATGTGTGTGTCATAGGTGGCATAAATTCTTGCAACATTGCAAGTGTCGCTAGAGTAAAGCCAGACATGGTCGCCTTAATATCCGCTATCTATAAAGATGGCACGATAAAGAAAAATATAGAAAATTTACAAAGAAATTTATTGCTTTAAAAGATGCTTGTTTTGCAAGCTTTTTATGAAAATTTAATTATAATCCCTGCTTTAAATAAAAGGAAAACATTGCTAAATATCGATGAAGTAAGAAAAAATATCATTTTAAAAGAGGGTCTTTACTATTTTGACTACACGGCTTCAGGTCTTGCTTATAAGCCCATTGAAGATGAAATTTTAAAATTTTTAAAAACCTACGCAAACACTCACTCAGATAGTAGTTCAAGCGCAGTGCTAACGCAAAAATGCTATGAAAATGCAAGGGCTGAGCTAAAAAGCTTATTAGGCCTTGATGATAGTTTTTATCTTATCGCGACTGGTCAAGGAGCAACGGCTGCGATAAAGAAATTTCAGGAGATAGTGGGAATTTATATCTCACCAGCTACAAGAGCCTTGATCGGTGAAGCAAATTTAAGAAATTTAAACTTGCCATTAGCGATCATTGGACCTTATGAGCATCACTCTGTTGAAGTTAGTTTAAGAGAAGGGCTTTGTGATATAAAACGTATAGAGCTTACTGAAAATAATAAGATAGATTATGCGATGCTTGAGAATACATTAAAGCAAAATGCAAAAAGAAAGATAATAGCTAGCTTTAGCGCTGCCTCAAATGTCACTGGCGTTAAAACTGATTATAAAAAAATTTACTCGCTGATTAAAAAATATGATGGCATTTTAGCACTTGATGTGGCTACTCTTAGTGCTTATGAAAATGTTGATTGTAAATATTTTGACGCACTGTTTCTCTCTCCTCACAAGCTGCTTGGTGGAGTTGGGAGTTGTGGGCTTTTGGCTATTAAAAAAGAGCTTTGTAAAAATTTGCCTACATTTGCAGCAGGAGGCACAGTCAAGTACGTAAGCAGGACATCGCATATTTTTACTAATGAAGTTGAAAATTTAGAAGAGGGAGGCACGCCACCGATAATGCAACTAATGCGTGCAAATTTAGCCTATAAATTAAGAAATGAGATCGGACTTAATAAGATAAAAGAGACTGAATGCGAGCTAGGTGCTCTCTTTTGCGAAGAGCTAAAAAATATAGATGAAGTGATAAATTATTGTCCAAAAAATGTAGATAGATTGCCTATTTTTGCTTTTAATATACAAGATGTCTCGCCTTATGATTTTGCGGCTAGCTTAAGCAATGACTTTGGCATCCAAACACGTGCAGGCTGTGACTGTGCTGGCCCATACGGACATGATCTGCTTCATTTAAAAGACAATGCCGTTTTTGATGTAAAACCTGGCTGGGTACGAGTTAGTATCCATTATACTCACACTAAAGAAGATATCAAATACCTTGCAAATGCCATAAAGTCTTGCATCAAAAAACACAAAGAGACATGGGGTGAAGAAAAAGCAATGTATTCGATGTTTGGAGATAAATTTTAAATACTAAATTTAACTTAGAAGCGAAATTTTACCAAGCTATATGTTCTATCAAATCTAAAAGTTAGCAAATTTTGCAAAATTCCAAAAAGCACCATAAATGTAACAAAGCTGCTTCCGCCGTAACTAAAAAATGGTAGCGGCACACCTACAACTGGTGCAAAACCGATCGTCATTGAGACATTTACACCCACATAAACGAAAATAAGTGCAGCAATCCCCGTCGTGGTAACTTGTGTAAAATAGTCATTTTTTAGGCCGTAATTTAAACTTAAAAGATGTGTTATAAGTGCTCCATAAAGCCCAAGTAGAAATAATCCACCATAAAAACCAAAACGCTCTATATTGTAGGCAAATATGAAGTCACTAGTGGCGATTGGCAAAAATTTAAAGTGCGTCTGAGTCGCCTCATCTTTTGGTTTGCCTTTGAGTCCGCCGCTACCTATGGCGATGATACTTTGTTTGACGTGATAGCTTGGCTCTTCAGCGATAAAATCGTGGATCCTTTTCTTTTGATAGTCATGTAAATTTTCATACAAAACTGGCGCCAAAAAGCCTATCGCAAGGATGATAGTGATCCAAATTTTCTTATTTACACCGATGACAAAAAGGATAGTATAACCAACTATCAAAAGTATGAGTGCGGTGCCAAGATCAGGCTCTTTCATAATGAGCGCAAATGGCAAAAGTATGTAAAAACTAAGCTTTAAAAAATCTTTTAGCCCGTATCCATTAGCCTCTGGAGGGCGCTGCTTGATGAGATAGGCTAGCATCAGTAAAAAGGCTGGCTTCATCAGTTCTGATGGCTGAAGTGTGAAATGAACAAATGGAATTTCTAGCCAGCGTTTGGCTCCAAGCTTACTAACACCAAAGAGATCGACGCTTAAAAGTAGCACGATACAGACCCAGTAAAACATAGGTATGATCCAGTCTATACGTCTAATAGGCAGCAAAAATGCGACAAAAAATGAAATAAAACCAATGCCAAAATATACAAGCTGTTTGTTTGCTAAGACGTCGTTTGCTTCGGAAACTAGTATGTAAGATATGGCTATGATTGGGATTATTAAAAACGGCTGAATAAAATCAAAATGTGTTAAAATACGCCGATCTAGTTTTATCAAGAAGCAAACCTTAATTTTTGGGCTAGATTATATCACAAACAAGGCTTTGATTTTGGTTAAATTTAATGTTTTAAATAGCTCAAGACTAGACGTTGCAGTAGCGCAGGAGCTTCAAATTTCACGCAATCAAGCTTTAAATTTGATAAAAGACTCCCTTGTAAGAGTAAATTTAAAACCAGTCTCAAAACCAAGCTTTTTACTGAGCGAAAACGATGAAATTTGCGTAAATTTTGCCCCAAAAAAAGAGGTGCAAAACGAGTATGAAGTAAATTTTGACATCCCGATCATTTATGAAGACGACGATCTCATAGTGCTAAACAAGCCCCCGCAAATCGTCGTTCACCAAGCTCCAAGTGTCAAAGAGGCGACACTTGTCGAGTGGCTAAACAAAAAGGGCTTTATGCTCTCAAATTTAAACGGCGACGTAAGAGCTGGCATCGTCCACCGCCTAGACAAAGGCACAAGTGGTGCTATTGTTGTTGCTAAAAACAACTTCGCCCACGCAAAACTAAGCGAGCAGCTAAGTGATAAGAGCATGGGGCGAATCTATCTAGCACTCACCGACCTACCGCTAAAAGAGGATGTCATCATCGACAAGCCAATCGGCAGAAATCCAAACAACCGCCTAAAAAAAGCGATTGTCGCAGATGCTAAATTTGCAAAAAGTGCCTTTGTAAATTTGCTAAGCGAAGGCGGAGTAAATTTGATAGCAGCAAAACTTTTTACGGGTAGGACTCATCAGATAAGAGTGCACCTATCTAGCATAAATCGCCACATTTTAGGCGATGATTTATACGGATTTAAGAGCCAAGGCGATAAAATAAGCAGGGTTATGCTTCACGCTTATATGCTCTATTTTATCCATCCACGAACTGGCAAAAGGGTAGAATTTACCGCAAAAACGTATGATGATTTTAACCAAATAATTTATAAAAAAATTCCCAAGGAGATTTTTGATGAAAAAATTTGCCCTACGCATATTGACACCATTTTTAGCAGCTTTCTTGGCGGGATGCGGCTCTAGCGTACCGACTCAACAAAGCATGTCGCTACCAACTATCACAAGCTTAAAAACCATTTCAGACATGACAGAAGTTGGTTTTGAATGGAATCCAGTAACCGATGAAAGCGTTGTTGGATACTATCTCTACCGCTCAAATCCAAATGATGCCAACTCAAAAATGCAGCTAGTTGCAGACATCAAAGACCGCTTTGCAACGCACTATGTAGACCGCAACTTAGCACCGGAGACCACATACTCATACCAGATGAGGACCTACTCAAGCAACGCCATCTCTCAACCGGGCACGATCGCAACAGCAACTACAAAGCCATTGCTTGACTCAGTACCATTTTCGCAAGCTATTACAGGGCTTCCAGGACGTGTGAAAGTGATCTGGAGACCGCATCCTGATAGCACCGTGGCAAGCTATATCATTCAAAGAAGTGATGCCGGAGTTAATAAATTTAGCCAAATCGCAGAGGTAAATGGCAGACTAAATGCCGAATATATCGATACTGAGGTAAAACCTGGTAAGTCTTATGAGTATAGAATTTTAGTTAAAACTTCTTCAGGCGTTGTTTCAAAACCAAGCCAAAACATAAGTGCAACGACAAAGGAGTTACCCTAAATCGGTAACAAACCTTCAGGCAACAAAAAATGCACCAAAAAAGATAATTTTAACTTGGGATTATGCGCCAGCTGAGGATTTTGCTTATTTTAAGGTTTATAGGACAGTGAGTAAAATTTTGCCTTACACATATCTGGCAAAAACGACTAGCAACACCTATGAAGATCTCATAAATACAAATGCAGCGACGAGGTATTACAGAGTCACAGCTGTTGATAAAGACGGCCTTGAGAGCTTAAAACAAGAAGAGCCAATCGTGGGGATAACACTTGGCGCACCAAAGACTCCAAATATTAGCGCTAGCTACGATGGTATCGGCGTAAATGTAAACTGGAGTGTAGTTGATAGAGCTAGTTCGTACACTGTTTATAGAAGTGGTGCAAGTGAGAAAATTTTTAGCGGCATAGATGGTACTGGACTTAGAGATGATAGCGTGCAAAAAGGAGCTAGCTATTCTTACAGCGTCGTAGCTATCGATGAGTATGGCATCGCCTCTGATAAGTCATCAAAAGCAGAAGTTAGCATAAAATAATGCCAAATTTCATCGCTTCGTCTTTAAAAGAGCTCTCGTTTCCATTTGGTAATGACAAAGTCAAATTTCTTTGGCAGGCAAATGGGCGAAACGAGAGGCTCATCTACACAAAAAATGAAGAAGAGAGTTTTTTTCTAGTTGTAAAACCCGGTAAAAGCGGCATCGTCGTAAAAGGTGAAAAGCTTACAAAGCCAGCTAAAGTTGGTCTTTTGCAAGAGGCACTGGAGCTTTTTAAAGAGCAAAATTGCAATGATGTAATTAGTCAAGCATTTGCTGTAAAAAAGACAAATTTGACTAAAAAAGTGAGTGAAATTTTAAGCCTTGAAGAATTTGTGCCAGCATTTTGCGAGCTAAAAGATAAATTTAAAGAGATTTTTATCGAGATCGGCTTTGGTTCTGGCAGACACTTGCTTTATCAAGCTAAAAACAATCCAAATGCCCTAGTTATCGGAATAGAAGTCTATAAACCAAGCATTGAGCAAGTAGCAAAGCTAGCTAGGGCAAATGGCCTAGAAAACGTACGTCTAATCAATACTGACGCCAGACTTTTACTCTCACTTATTGGCTCAAATTTAGTTGATAGAGTCTTTTTACACTTTCCAGTGCCGTGGGATAAAGCAGAGCATAGACGTGTGGTCTCATCGGTATTTGCGCTTGAGTGCGAGAGGATACTAAAAGTAGACGGTAAATTTGAGCTAAGGACTGATAGCAAGGAGTATTGCGACTTTAGTTTAAGTAAATTTTTAGAGCCTACAAACTCAAAAATAGAAGCTTTCAAAAATAGAAATTTAGAGGTAACTAGTAAGTACGAAGACCGCTGGAGACGCCAAGATAAGGATATTTATGATGTCATTTATACTTGCGAGGTTGAAAGTAGCGAGAGTGTTTTAGCTGGAGATTTTAGCTTTAAAGAAAAGACAAGCGTAAAAAATATCATTAAAAATTTCAAAAATTTCATCATCAAAAAAGAGGATTATTTTTTACATTTTGAAGAAATTTACACCATAAACGAGGGTGAAATTTTGCTAAAAGTTGCTTTTGGAGCATTTAATAAACCTGAGCAATGTTTTATCAAAATAAGCGATGAGAAAAGCGAATATTTTATAAAAAAACCGATCTTAATTCGTGAGAATTTAGCTGCACACGAGCTTTTGAAGGAGTATTTGGCTGATGCAAGAGATAATTAGTGCAAGGAATTTGAGCCTAGCTTATGAACGCGATGAAATCGTAATTAATAGCGTCAATTTAGATATTTATGCAAATGATTTTGTCTTTATCACAGGCAAGAGCGGAAGTGGAAAAAGCACGCTTTTAAAATCATTTTATGGAGAAATTTCACCTCTTGCTGGAGAGCTAAATGTCTGCATGACACAAATGGATGACATCGACGATAAAAGGCTTTGTGAACTTAGACAGCGAGTTGGCATTATATTTCAAAATTATCGTTTGATAAATGAATGGAATGTGGAAAGAAACGTTATGTTGCCCCTCATCATCAAAGGCATCAATCAAAATGTGAGTAAAAAGCAAGTAGCAAAGCTTTTAAAGCATGTAAATATGCTTCATAAAGCTGACAAATATCCAATGGAGCTAAGCGGTGGTGAGCAGCAAAGAGTAGCGATGGCAAGAGCTCTAGCACACAATCCAAATTTGCTCTTATGCGACGAGCCAACTGGAAATTTAGACGAATACTCAAGCGATGTCATCTGGTCACTTTTAAAATCAGCTAGGGAATTTTTAGGCACGAGCGTGGTAGTTGTAACGCACCATATCCCATCTACACTTCGCATCCCATACCGTCACTTCGTCATAGAAAATGGAGGCGTGCATGAGATCGCTTAAAAACCATCTTGGATTCATCTTGCCGCTGATCGCACTTTTGTTTTCCGTTCAGTTTAGCCTAACTGCTGATAAGGTTGTAAGGGATTATGAAAGACTCATGGGAAATGACTACAATATCGTCATAGTTTCAAACAAAGAGCTAAGCGAGCCTGTGCTAAAGCCGATTGTGAGTAATCTAGCTAGCCTCGAGCCACTAAGTCCACAAAAGATCATCGATCGCCTCTCAAATGACATCTCTGCTAAAAATTTATCCATACTGCAAAATGCGCTACCTAAATTTTACTCACTAAAACTTAGCGAATTTCCGACACCGCAGTACATGGATGAGCTAAAGCAAAAGCTTTTAAAATTTGATGGGATTACAAAGGTTGAGACATTTTCAAAGACTCATGATAAGGTCTTTAAAATACTAAATTTAGCCAAAAGTATATCGTATGCTTTTATGGCGATACTTTGTGTAATAGGGCTTATGCTTATGCTAAAGCAGGCTAAAATTTGGCTATTTGAGCATAGAGAGCGCATAGAGATTATGACGCTTTTTGGAGCACCATTTTGGCTAAAATCAGCCATGCTTTACAAATCAGCTATGGTTGATAGCCTAGTTGCTACCGTTGCAGTTGGTGCATTTTTCTTTTTCTTACCTGGTATTGAAATTTTTAGAGAAAATGCCGCAAGTATTGATGTGGTATTGCCTAGTCTTGATCCTTCAAGGGATATTTTTATTTTATTTGGCGTGGCTATGTTTTTAAGTATTTTTGCTGTTAGTTTGGTGATGAGTAAAGCTAGAAAAAGCACGATATGAGAAAAGGAATTTTTATATTTTTGCTAGCTTTTAGTCTAGCTTTTGCGTCAAATACCAAAGAGAAGATCAAGGACTCCAAAAACTCGCTAAGATCGAGTCAAGCGATGAGCGAGCAGCTTAGTAAAAAGCTAGACGATTTGGCTGGCGATATCGTAAATGGCGAGAAAAAACTTCGCGGTATAAGTGGCGATATCACAAATTTAAAGGGTCAAATTTCAGTCCTTGAGACAAATGCTTCCAAGGCGCTTATTGAACTTGATGATCTAACGAAACAAAACAAAGAGCTAGAACGCACACAAAAAGAGCTAGAGCAAAATATGATAAGGATCATCGCAGAAGATTTGTCGTTTGATCTTTTGATGTCTGCAACTGAGGGCAAGCAAAGCGAGGAGAGCATCATCTCGTCTCAAATTTTAACCAAGCTAAATGCCATCACAAAAGAGGATTTTAAAAGACTTAGCCAAAACTATGAAGATACGATCGAGAAGATAAAAAATAAATCAAACAAAATAAGCGAGATAAACTCAAGCATCAAAAACTATAGACGCAAGCAAAGTGACTTGCAAAATTTAGAGAGTACGCAGAAAAATACTATAAACGGACTAAAACGTGATAAGGAAATTTACAGCAAAAAGCTAGCCAAACTTCAAGCCCAACAAGATGAGCTAAGAAAGACGCTAGAGCAGCTTGCTATCATGCAAAAACAAGAGGATGAAGCCGCACGTGCTGCTAGAGAAAAACAAGAAAAAGCAGCCACAAGCAAAGGTGGTAAAAAAGGCGAAAAAAGCCAGCCAATGGGTGGAGGCTATCAAACAAGCTCAGTTAAAAAATATTCAGGTGCAAAGACAATCGCTCCTCTTGATAGCTACACTGTAAAGCAAAAATTTGGAAATTACGTAGATCCGATATATAACATCAAAATTTTTAATGAGTCAGTCACGCTTCGCTCAACCACGTCAGATGCCAAGGTCAAAAGCGTGCTAAATGGTAAAGTGGTCTTTGCAAAAGCAACTCCGATTCTTGAAAATGTAGTCATCATTGAAAACGAAAATGGCATCCACACGATCTATGCTCACCTAAGTCAGATCGCACCGACGGTTAAGGTAGGCTCAGTTGTGCAAAAAGGCTACGTTATAGGTCGAGTTAGAAACGATCTAACCTTTGAAGTGACGCAAAGAAACTACCACATCGATCCACTTGAGATGATCTCAAAATAGCCGCTTTGCAAGTACTATTAACTAAATTTAAAGCCTTTTTGGCTAGAATGCGTGAATTTTAAGGAGCAAGACAATGAGTAAAAGAAAACGCGTATTAGTTAAATTTTCAGGCGAAGCTTTAGCGGGAGAGAATGGTTTTGGCATAGATACGGCGGTGCTTAAATTTATAGCAAATGAGATAAAAGAGCTTGTCGAAAATGGTATCGAGGTTGGCATCGTTATCGGTGGTGGCAACATTATACGCGGTGTGAGTGCCGCAAAAGATGGTATCATTAAACGAACGAGTGGCGATCACATGGGCATGCTCGCAACTGTAATAAACTCAATCGCGATGCGTGAAGCTTTAGAGCGAAGCGGGCTAGAGGTAAGAGTGCAAAGCGCGATCAAGATGGAGGCGATCTGTGAGACTTTCATCGTTGGACGTGCGCAGCGCCATTTGGAAAAAGGCAGAGTTGTCATCTTTGCTGCAGGTACCGGCAATCCTTTCTTTACAACTGATACGGCAGCTACTTTAAGAGCTATTGAAATTGGCTCAGATATGATCATAAAAGCAACAAAGGTTGATGGCGTTTATGATAAAGACCCTAAAAAATTCAAAGATGCAAAACTATTAAAATCACTAAACTATGAAAAGGCAATGAGCGATGATATCAAGGTTATGGACGATACTGCTATAGCTTTAGCAAAAGATAACTCACTGCCTATTTTGGTTTGTAATATGTTTAAGGCTGGAAATTTATTAAAAATAATAAATGAAGAAGAAGCAGCCCTATATTCAGTAGTAAAATAAATTTTAAAAAGGATAAATATGAGAACAGAACAAATAACAGCAAGAGCATTAAAACAAGTTGGTGATGATAGATATAAACTTTCACTTATCGTAGCAAAGCGTGCAGAAGCACTAGCAAATGGAGCAGTAGTGCTTGTAGAAGCCGATACTTCAAAGATGAAATTTGCTGACATTGCACTACTTGAAGTAGCTGAGGGCAAAATAGGCTTAGAGGCAATAGTTGAAGGAAAATAGTCTTTTTTTAGAGCAGCTAATAGAACAAATTTTACCTTGTAAAAATGTTTCAGAAGCTATAACGCTGCTCTTTTCCCTTTGCGAACGAAGCGAGAAATTAGACAAAGCTATAGATAGCTGCGTCACATCTCATGCTGGTCAATACCGCAAAAGTGGCGAGCCATACGCAATCCATCCTATCTTGGTAGCATCAATAGTAGCAAATATGGGTGGAGATGAGAATATGGTCATAGCTGCACTACTTCACGATGTAGTTGAAGATACTGAAGTTACACTTAGCGAAGTCCAGGCTGAATTTGGCGATGAAGTGGCAAAGCTGGTTGAAGGACTTACAAAGATAGTTGCTATAAGAGAAAACAAGCTTGCAAGCTCAAGTAGTAACGAAAAACTAGCAAGCTCGGCACTAACCTTTAGAAAAATGCTTTTAATCTCCATTGAGGATGTTAGAGTTCTTGTGGTTAAGCTTTGTGATAGACTTCATAATATGCTAACCCTTGATGCATTAAAAGTAGAAAAACAAAAACGAATTGCTGAAGAGACGCTTATGGTCTATGCTCCGATCGCTCATAGGCTTGGAATTTCATCGATTAAAAATATACTTGAAGATCTAAGTTTTAAATATGCTATGCCAGAAGAATACGCCAAGATTGATAGTTTTTTAAATAAAAATAAGCAGCAGCTTAGCCTTAAGCTAAATGCTTTTTACGAGAAAGTAAATCAAATTTTGCTTGAAAATGGCTTTATTGAGGGCACTTTTGAGATACAAAAACGTATAAAGCATTACTATTCGATTTATTTAAAAATGCAAAGAAAAGGGATTTCGATTGAAGAGGTGCTTGATTTGCTTGCTATTAGAATTCTTGTGCAAAAGCCGCTTGATTGCTACCTTGCGCTTGGGAATTTGCATATAAATTTTAATCCTCTTATTTCAAGATTTAAGGATTATATTGCACTTCCAAAGCAAAATGGTTATCAAACGATACATACAACTATTTTTGATAATAAGAGTATTTTTGAGGCACAAGTTCGTACTTACGATATGCACAAAACAGCTGAATACGGTGTCGCAGCTCACTGGAAATATAAAAACGGCGAGGGTAGTTTACTAAATCCAAAACTTGACTGGCTAAACGACATTGGTATGCAAAATAATGAAGCTGAAAGTAACGTCGAAGAGCTTTATGAATATGCAAAAGATAGTCTTTATATAGAAGATATTGCGGTCTATTCGCCAAAAGGCGAGGTTTTTACGCTTCCGCGCGGGGCCACTGCACTTGATTATGCTTATGAGATTCACACAGAGATCGGACTTTACGCAAAAGAAGCTTATATAAATCGCGTCAGAATGCCACTTTTAACAGAGCTAAAAAACGGCGATATTGTAAGGATTGTAACTGGCGAAGAGGCAAAATTTCGCTGTTCGTGGATAAATAGTGTTCGAACTGGTAAAGCAAGGGCTACGATAAGAACATACTGCAAGCAAAAGATAAAAGATATAAATTATAAAATCGCAGTCGACATTTTAAAGTCGGTTTTTGGCGTTTCTAAAGATAGAATTTTAGACTGGATAGAGCATGAAAATTTAGGCAAAAAAGTTTTTCGTGCTGCAACTGAAAGCGATTTTTTGCAAGAGGTCGTAAATATGCTTAAAAAGTATATAAAAAAAGAGCGTCCTTTTATGATCTCTTTGGGTGATAAATATCAGGTTAAAAAACAAAAATTTGAAAATATCGTAATCTACTCAAATCACAAAATTTCAAATGTTGAGTTTGACTATTGTTGTAACCCAAAAAGAGGCGATAGCATAGTTGGCTTTAAAAATGGGCACAATGTGACAGTGCATCACAAGCTTTGTGAGCGTGCTGGAAAGCTTATGGATAAGGGCAATGAAATCATCTTTGTCAAATGGACTAGAAATGCCCCACATAGATATAAAATTTTATTAAATCTTGAGAACCGAAAAGGCGCATTGGCTGAATTTTTAACATATCTTGCTAGACTAGATGTAAATTTGGCTACAATCTCGCTAAACGAAGCAAATGACCTTAGCGGTGATACATTTGAGATAAGTGTTGAGATAGCTGAAAACATCGATGCAAACGAGCTAAGAGAGAAGATTAAAGATAGATATAAGATTATAGATTTCGTTTCGCAAAGCGATCCATACCATAACTAGGAGAAAGATAATGCAAGATATAGCTGAAATTTTACAAGAGATAAAGCGCGGTGTTGCCGAAATTATTGACTTTGAAAGAGTTGAGAATTTAATAAAAAACTATTATGAAAAAGGTGAAAATTTCTATGTAAAGGCTGGCTTTGATCCAACTGCTCCAGACCTTCACTTGGGACACACAGTTGTTTTAAACAAGATGGCACTTCTTCAAAAACATGGCGCGATCGTGCAGTTTTTAATAGGCGATTTTACCGCTCAAATAGGCGATCCAACCGGCAAATCAGCCACCAGAAAGAAGCTAGATCAAGAGACGGTTTTAAAAAACGCTAAAACCTACGAAGAGCAAGTTTTTAAAATTTTAGACCCAAAAAAGACTGTGATCATGTTTAACTCAAAATGGTCAAATGAGCTTGGAGCTGCTGGAATGATAGAGCTAACTAGTACATTTTCAGTCGCTAGAATGCTAGAGCGCGATGATTTTGAAAAAAGGATAAAAGCTGGTAGCCCAATTTCAATTTGTGAATTTATGTATCCGCTTCTTCAGGGTTATGATAGCGTTGCGATGAAGTGCGATATCGAGATGGGCGGTACGGATCAAAAATTTAACCTTCTAATGGGTAGAACTTTGCAGAGGACTTATAATGTCGGCAAAGAGCAAGCTGTCATCATGATGCCACTTCTTGAGGGGCTTGATGGTGTAAATAAGATGAGCAAAAGTCTTGGAAACTACATCGGCGTAACCGAAAATGCAAATGATATGTTTGCAAAAACACTTAGTATAAGCGATGAGCTAATGTGGCGTTGGTACGAGCTTTTAAGTACAAAAAGCCTTGGCGAGATAGAAAATTTAATGAACGATGTTAAAAACGGTAAGTATCATCCAAAAAAAGCAAAAGAGGACCTTGCTTACGAGATAACAGCAAGGTATCACGGTGAGGAGGCTGCAAAGGCTGCGATGGCTGAGTTTAACAGCGTGCACTCTCAAAATCAGCTCCCAACTGATATAAAAGAATTTAGCCTAAAAGCACCAGCGTGGATAGTGGAAGCTTTATCACAGTGTGAGTTAAGTGAGTCAAATTCTCAAGCAAGGCGTGATATAAAAGCAAATGCGGTTAGCATTAATCAAGAAAAGATTAGTGATGAGCAGTTAAAATTAGAGGCAGGTGAATATATCTTGCAAGTCGGAAAGCGTAAATTTGCAAAAGTAAAGGTTGAATAGATGGAGTTAAAGCCATTAAAAATAGGAAAATATGAGATAAAGTATCCGATATTTCAAGGCGGCATGGGACTTGGTATCAGTTGGGACAAACTAGCTGGCAACGTCAGCCTAGAAGGCGGTCTTGGGATAATCAGCTCAGTTGGCACAGGATATTATGAAAATCGTAAATTTATAAACAAAGAGCTAAATGCAAAGCCTTTTGGAAGTGAAAATTTCTACTCAACAAGAGGTCTTAGAGCAATTATTGAGAATGCACGAAAAATTTGTGGTGACCTGCCGCTTGGCGTAAATATAATGTACGCTGCAAATGACTATGCGAGAGTGGTAAAAGATGCTTGTGAAGCCGGTATAAATATCATCGTATCAGGTGCTGGGCTACCTACGAATTTGCCGGAATTTACACAAAACTTTAAAGAAGTCGCGCTAGTTCCTATTATCTCAAGCGCAAAAGCACTAAAGATCATCTGCAAACGCTGGCTACAAAGATATGACCGCTTACCAGATGCTGTCGTACTTGAGGGGCCACTAAGCGGTGGACACCAGGGCTTTACATACGAGCAGTGTCTTGACCCTGAGTTTTCGCTATTTAATCTAATCCCACAAGTAAAGGCCGAGATAAAAGAGTGGGGCGATTTTCCGCTCATAGCAGCCGGTGGAATTTGGGATAAAAATGACATAGAAAAGGCGATATCGCTAGGTGCAGATGGCGTTCAAATGGGTACACGCTTCATCGGCACTCATGAGTGTGACGCAGATATTGGCTTTAAAGAAGTGATACTAGCAGCCGAGGAAAAAGACATAGAGCTTATAAAAAGTCCAGTTGGCTATCCGGCTCGTGGGATTAGAACAAATTTGATAAATTTGGTAGAAAAAAGGATGGGGCCAAAGATCCAGTGTATAAGCAACTGTGTGAGCCCTTGTCAAAGGGGCAAAGGTGCTAAAGAGGTTGGATATTGCATCGCTGATAGGCTATTTGACTCATTTAGCGGTAAAAAAGAGACCGGGTTATTTTTCACTGGAGCAAACGGATATAAACTAAAAGAGCTAATAAGCGTAAAAGAGTTAATGCACAAGCTGGTACATGGTGAATGAAACGAGCGATAATCCTCTTTTTTATTGTTTGTAATTTTCTTTTTGCTGCGACAAATTCGGAGATATTTGCAAAATTTGATAAAAATTTTGCCAGCTTAAGCAGAAGCGCAAAGATTAAATTTCACAACGATATAAAAGACATCTATGTCGACGCGATCATCAAAAATGACAAAAATATAAAAAAACAAGCACTCACAAGACTCATAACCAGCTCAAAATCGCTTGGTTTTGACTCAAGCGCTTATGTAAAAGATCTAAACACGCTAAACGGCGTAAAAAGTGCCAGTGCCCCAGCTACTGCGGCTCTAACGCTACTAAGTGCGACAAAGGTAAATGAGACTTTGGTGCTTAAGTTTAATACAAAAATCGATACTGCAAAACTAAAAACATCCTTTTTAAAGCAACAAAATACATATAAAAACATTATGGACATTGATGGTAGATTAAATGGCAATCCGCTAACTTATAAAAATTTCATATCTGATTACATTCATATCTCGCAGTATGATAAAAACACTGTTAGAGTTATTTTTTCTGATAAGGTCCAAAAGACTATAAAAGCAAATGCAACAGGCGATCTGCTTGTAATCAGTGCTCAAAATTTTATCTCAAACGAAAATGTAAAAGCACCACTTCATAAAACTAAAAACAAAAATGAAGAAGTGCCACACAAAGAGCCTGAGCCAAATTTAAAGCCGCAGCCTGCACAAAGTGAGCCAGTGGCAGCACCTTTGCCATCAGTTGCGGCTAGTAAATTTTCACGCAACAAAACGATCGTCATCGATCCGGGTCATGGTGGCACTGATCCAGGTGCAGTAAATGGCAAACTTCAAGAAAAAACCGCGGTTCTAGGCGTAGCCAAAAAACTTGGCGACATATTAAAAGCGCGTGGTTACAAGGTCTTTTTTACCAGGTCAACCGATGTCTTTATAAATTTAAGAACAAGAACAAAATTTGCAAATGATAAGATGGCTGATCTTTTTGTTTCCATTCACGCAAATGCCGCTCCAAATGCCACAAAGGCAAAGAGTATGCACGGCATTGAGACATTTTTCTTATCGCCTGCAAGAAGCGAACGTAGCAAAAACGCGGCTGCACTTGAGAACAAATCAGATATCGAAGAGATGAACTACTTTTCGCAGCAGACATTTCTAAATGTGCTAAATCGCGAGAAGATCATCGCCTCAAACAAGCTTGGTATCGATATCCAAAAAGAAATTTTAGCAAGTGCTAGAAAGGTCTATGCTGCAAGTGACGGTAGTGTAAGGGAAGCGCCGTTTTGGGTACTCGTAGGCGCTCTTATGCCAGCAGTTCTTGTTGAGATCGGCTATATCACGCATCCAGTCGAGGGCGAAAAGCTCTTTAATGATGCCTACCAAAACGCTCTTGCAAATGGCATAGCAAATGGCATAGATGGATATTTTGCAAAAAATAGATGAAAAATGCAAATTTAAGCTTTAAAGGGCAAATTCCATTTAACGAGGAGTTTGGCGATATATATTTCAATACAGACAAACCTTGGCTTGAGAGTGAATTTGTCTTTGCAAGTGCACTTGATGAAATTTGGCAGAGTAAAGATAGCTTCGTCATCGCTGAGACAGGATTTGGTGCCGGGCTAAATTTCTTTACACTTTGTAAGAAATTTAAAAACAGCTCTAAAAAACTTCACTTTGTTAGCATCGAAAAAACCCCTATTAAAAAAGAAGATATTTTAAAAATTTATGAAAATTTAGGCATTTTTAAAGCTTATGCCAAAAAGCTGGTCTCGCTTCATCCGCCGCTAATCTCAGGCATACACCGCATAAATTTTACTCCAAATATCACACTTGATCTTTGCTACGGCGAGGCTAAAGAAATTTTACCTGAGCTTGATTTTAGCGCTGACATCTGGTTTCTAGACGGCTTTGCTCCAAGTAAAAATGGCTCAATCTGGAGCGAAGAAATTTTTAGAGAGATTGCAAGACTAAGCAATGTTGGCACGATTGCTAGAACCTACTCTTGTGCAAAAATAGTAAAAGATGGACTAAAGGGCGCTGGCTTTCTACTAAGTCTAAAAGATGGATACGCTAGAAAACGTCAGATGAGTAGTGCCGTGCTAGAGAAAAAAGATGAAAATTTAAAAGATGCTTGGTTTGCAAGATGTGAGCCACTTGCTGAGTCAAAAGGCAAAACAGCACTTATCATAGGAGCTGGCGTGGCCGGACTTGCAACAGCTGGCGAGCTAGCCAAAAATGGCTTTAAGGTTGTGATCGCTGAGGCAAAGAGCGAGGTGGCTACAAATGGCTCAGGCAATCACTGTGGCGCTTTGATGCCTCTAGTTACCAAGCCTGGTGTAAATTTAGGCCGCATGCATTTAAACGCATTTTTGCAAGCAGTGAGATTTTACAAGGCAATTTTGCCAAAAAGCCTTATCAAATTTAATGGCTGCATCGACTACGGATTTGATGATGAGCTCACTAAAAGATATGGCTCGTGGCAGGATCAAGGTGTGGAGGAAATTTTTAAATTTGATGAGAGCCTAAAGCCATATCCTGGGATATTTATAAAAGATGGTGCATACGCTAGACCAAGAGAAATTTGCAAATTTCTATCAAAAAATTTTGAAATTTTATTAAATCACGAGTATGAGAGTAGGGTACACCTGCAAAACGGCAAAATCAGCGTTAAATTTAAAAACGGTAAAAATTTAGAGACTGATATTTTGGTCTTTTGTACTGGCAGTAATAGTAGTGAAATTTTTAAGGGCTACGACATGCAAATAAGCAGTGTCCGAGGCCAAGTCACGCACCTAAAACCAGTGCTAAAAAATGCCATGCCGCTAAGCGCAAAAGGCTACATCTGTCCAACCATAAAAGGTGTGCAAGTTATCGGCGCTACTTATGCCAGAAATGAAATTTGTGATACGCCTAAAGTTGAGGATAATACTAAAAATTTAAGCGATGTAAGCGAGTTTTTTGATACCACAAAAGCCACCATTATCGGTTCACGTGTGGGGTATAGGAGCTATAGCGGAGATAGGTTTCCGATAATTGGCGCCTTACATGACGAAGAATTTTACAAGCAAAACTACAAAGGGCTATTTTGGAGCAAAAATAAAGATAATAATCCAAAAGCAAGATATGAAAAGAATATCTTTGTAAATTTCGCCCACGGCTCACGAGGTCTTGGCACAGCGATACTTGGAGCAAATTTGATAGCTGATCTTGTGCTTGATCGCCCACTTTGCATAGAAAGATCGCTATTTCATGAGCTTCATCCAGCTAGATTTTTGATAAGAAAACTAAAAAAGGGATTAAAACTTTAAGAGGCAATTAGCAGAAATTCCTAGCACAAGATACTAGGAATTTCTTGTAAGTTTAGGCTTAAAGCCTTGTTTTCATCTTTTCAAATTCATCTTTTATGACTTGCTCGTGAGGTTCGCTTGTCATTTTATTTATCGCATCGCCCCAGATACTTACGCTAATGATCGCTATGCAAGACGCTATGATGCCAGGCAAAATTTCATAAACATAAGCGTTTAGCCCTGATGTTATCCAAAATATTACGGTCGCACCTCCAGCTATCATACCAGCTAATGCTCCAAGTGCACTCATGCGCTTCCAGTAGAGGCTAAAAAGTAGCACTGGCCCAAAGCTAGCACCAAATCCAGCCCAAGCGTTGCCAACGACGTTTAGAACATTATCTGTTGAGATAAAAGCAAGTACAGTAGCAACTATGGCTACTACTACGACAGCATAGCGACTGATCGCTGTTTGTGTATTTTGACTAATCTCTTTTTTATAGAATGCAAAGATAAAGTCCTTTGTTACCGAGCTAGATGTAACTAAAAGCTGACTTGAGATAGTACTCATGATCGCTGAAAGCACAGCTGAGATGATAATACCTATAAAAAATGGTGGGAAAAGTAGCTCACCAAGCTTTAGAAACACCGTCTCAGGATCACTAAGCCCGCCTCTTTGACTAAAGTAGACAAAGCCAATAAGTCCGCTCATAATCGCACCAAGCAACCCAATGCTCATCCAGCCAATGCCAATCCTTCTTGCTTTAGCAAGCTCTTTTGAATCGCGTATCGCCATAAATCTAACAATGATGTGTGGCTGACCAAAATAGCCAAATCCCCAAGCCATAAGTCCTAAAATTCCCCAAAAAGTTTGATCTCTAAATGGATTTAGGTGATTTGCATCAAGCTTGCTTATCTCTTTTAGTAAATTTGTATCGCTTGGCAAGTCTAAATTTAGATATGCCACGACTGGGATCGAGACTAGGACACAAAACATCAAAAGCCCCTGAAATGCGTCAGTTATACTAACTGCTTTAAATCCACCAAAAAATGTGTAAAAGACCACAATAACAAGTGTAAAGACCGCTCCGTAGGCAAATTTTAAACCAAAAAAGCTCTCAAATGTCTTTCCGCCAGCGATGATGCCGCTACTTACATAAAGTGTGAAAAAGATTAAAATGATAAGACCAGAGATAATTCTTAAAATTTTAGTCCTATCTTTAAAACGATTTTCTAAAAAGTCTGGTATCGTGATGCTATCACTCGCAACCTCAGTATAAATTCTAAGCCTCTTTGCTAAAAATAAATAGTTGCAGTAAGCTCCAATGATAAGACCGATTATCATCCACACATTTGCTATGCCAGTTGCGTATAATGCTCCGGGCACGCCAAGTAGCATCCAACCACTCATATCAGAAGCACCAGCACTAAGTGCAGTAACTACTGGACCCATTCGACGGTTATCTAGCAGATATTCGTTCATACTTGCATTTTTATCGTAGAAATATCGTCCGATAAAGAGCAAAAAGCCAAAATAGATGGCGATGGCTAAATAAGACCCAAAGCTCATAAATTTCCTTTCAAATTAAGATAAATGGCTTATGTTAATATAAATTTTTTTAAATTACAACATTCAGCGCCGATCCTTAAACGCTTTTAAGCAAAATGATATAAATTTTTTCGTATTATTTAAAGCCATATTTTAAAGAGAAGGACAAAGTTGAAGGCTCAAAATTTAGCTAAATTTCTATTTTTTATAATAATCGTCTCACTTGGAGCATATTTTTTATATCCAAGAGATCTTAGTGAGGCTCAAGAGATCGCTTATATCAAAAGTTATGGAGTGACTTTAGGGCTTACTATAGGCGGTATTGTCATAGGCATAACACTTGGATTTACCTTGGCGTTTATTAAATTTTTAAATATCAAAGTCTTAAATTTTATAATCGATGAATATATCGATATCTTACGTGGAACACCTGTAATACTTCAACTTTTAATATTTTCAGTTGTCATTTTTGCAACATGGAGTGATAATTTTTATGTAGCTCTCATCGCACTTGGGCTAAATAGCTCTGCTTATGTGGCGGAGATCGTGCGAAGTGGCATAAACAGTGTAGATAAAGGACAAATGGAAGCGGCTCGTGCGATGGGCCTAAACTACTATGTTTCGATGCGCGAGATAGTTTTTCCACAAGCTACAAAAAATATCTTACCAGCTCTTGCAAATGAGTTTATCTCACTTTTTAAAGAGACATCAGTCGTGGGTTATATAAGCGTTGTTGATATTACGATGCAAAGCAAGAGCTTGCAAGCGGTCTTTTATAGTCCAGAGCCAGTCATTTTTACAGGCATTGTCTATTATGTGAGTGTTAAATTTTTTACACTTTTGACAAAACTACTTGAGAGGAGATTAAACCGCCATGATTGAGATTAAAAATTTAAATAAAAGTTATGGCGATTTGCGAGTTTTAAATGATATTAGCGTAGATATAAAAAAGGGTGAAGTTATAGCGATAATTGGTCCAAGTGGTGGCGGTAAAAGTACGTTTTTACGTTGTATAAACCGCCTTGAGGAGCCAGATAGCGGGCACATAAAGATAAATGGCGAAGATATTTTAGATAAAAAATCAGATATAAATAAAATTCGCCAAAAAGTGAGCATGGTTTTTCAGCACTTTAATCTTTTTGCAAATAAAAACGTCTTGCAAAATTTAACCCTAGCTCCAATAAAAGCTGGGATTTTGGATAAAGAAAGTGCAGAAAAAAGAGCTGATGAGTTGCTAAAAAGTGTTGGACTAAGCGATAAGAAATTCGCCTATCCACACAAGCTTTCAGGCGGACAGAAACAACGTATTGCGATCGCTAGAAGCCTAGCGATGGAGCCAGAAGTGATACTTTTTGACGAGCCGACAAGTGCGCTTGATCCTGAGATGATCGGAGAGGTACTTGATATTATGAAAGATGTTGCTGCAAGGGGCATAACGATGCTTGTTGTGACCCATGAGATGGGCTTTGCGAGAAATGTGGCAAATAGAATTTTCTTTATGGATAAAGGCAAAATCGCAGTTGATGACACACCAAAAAATGTCTTTACAAATCCACAACATGAGCGTTTAAAAGAGTTTTTAGGTAAAATTTTAAATCATTAAAGGAGTAGAAAATGAGTAAAATTTTAAAATTTTTGATGGCAAGCTTGGTTTTATTTTTACTAGGTTGTGGCGATGATGCTAATAAAAAAAATGCAGTAAATAATGCCGAAGAAGCTAGTAAAAATGTAGTTTATAAAGTTGGCTCGAGTGCTGATTATCCACCTTTTGAATATCTTGATGAAAACAATAAAATTGTTGGCTTTGAGATAGATTTATTAAATGAGATCACCAAAAAAACTGGAATAAAATTTGATGTTGCAAATATGAGCTTTGATGGGCTGATATCAGCATTAAAAACTGGTAAAATCGATATTGCTATAAGCGGAATGAGCGCAACTGATGAGAGAAGAAAATCGGTTGATTTCACTAAGCCATATTATTTTTCAGAGAATTTATTTATCCGCAAAAAAGGCTCAGATGTAAATAAAGACAACCTTAAGGATAAGAAAATTTCAGCTCAAGTTGGCACACTTCAAGAAGAAGCAGCCAAAAGCATAACCACTAAGTCGATACCTGCTGAAAATGTAGCAGCTGCCATCATGTCACTAAACGCTGGTAAAATCGACGTTGTACTAACTGATAGTCCGATAGGGGTTGAATATTTAAAACAAAATCCAGATTTAGAAGAATTTTTAAGACTTCCTGATGGCACGGAAGGATTTGCAATGGCGTTTGATAAAGGCAAACACGCTGAGCTTATCAAGAAGATAGACGCAGCGATCGATGAGCTACAAAAATCTGGCGAATTTGACAAAATGCTAGATAAATATGGATTAAAGAAATAAATTTAAATACAAAATTTGCAGAGAAGCAGGAATTCTCTGCAAAAACTCACTTTTTTCTAATTTTTAAAATTTAACATCTTTTAAAAGTAAAATTAATAAAATGACTTAATTATTTTCAAGGAGAAAAAATGAAGCTTCTCAGGATGAGAACGGCATTTATTTTAAATGTGCTATTTTCTATTTGTATGTATCACAATTTTGTTAAAAAATTCCTACTATTTAATAAAGCTAAATATAAATTAAAATTTTACATAAATAGGCTAATCAATATTTTTTATAAAAATAACCAAAAGCATTTTTTGGTTGATAAATTTTAAGTATTAAAGTCGTATGACTTTATTTTTCGAAGCAGATATTTAAGAAAAACTAAAAGGAGAGAAAATGAATAATCTAGGTATTAAATCCAAGATTATGGCGATAGTTATCGTCAGTCTTATTGGCCTTGGTATCATGAGTGCATACATGCTAAATGGTATCTTAAAAACTCGTTCAAAAGCAGAGTTTAGCGAGAAAATCGTGGATACAATAATCAATCAAAATAATTTTATCCATGAGATGCAAAAAGAACGCGGATTTAGCTCAGGCGTGTTAGCAGGAGGGGATAATAAAAATTTATTAGAGCAGCGTAAAAAAGTAGATGCTGCGCTTGATAAGCTTGAAGAGAAAAATGAAATAGCTCCAGAGATAAATAGTATCCGCTCAAATGTAGATCAAAAAAGTGGCAATGATCTAATTAGCCGTATAACAAAAATTTTAAGAAAAGAGGTCATTGCTATAAATGGATATAGTGATAAGCTTGAGCCTAGCTTGGTAGATGATCTAAAGCGTATCATTATTGTTGGTGAGATAAAAGAGTCTTTTGGTATTTTGCGTGCTACTTTAAATGGAATTTTTACTAAAAAGAGCATAAGTAAAGATGACTATAACAAAGTAGTTGCACTAAATAGCGTCATAAATAAATTTATGCAGGATTTTGACGATTACAATCCAAAAGAATTTAGCGATGAATTTGATGCCATCGCTAGAAAAAAGGCTGATTTTATAGATGCGATGAATATTATTAAAAATGTAGTTACTACAGAAGATGCATCCTATGACGCACCGAGTTGGTTTTCAAAGATAAGTATTTCAATAGATGCGATGAGGGAGCTTGAGCTAAAATTATTAGATAGTATGCAAAAGGATGCACAACACATAAAAAGTGAAGCAAATACCCAACTTATTTTTAGCTCAATAGTGATTGCGATTTGTATTTTGCTTATGTTGCTAGTATCTACATTGATAGGTAAAAATTTGATCTCTGGCATAGATCAGACTAAAAATGGCTTAGTTAAGTTTTTTGACTTTTTAAATAACAAAACTAATAAAGCTGAATTTTTAGATCGTAGTGGTAGCGACGAGATCGGACAGATGAGTGCACTGATAAATGAGAATATCAAACAAATCGAGGCAAATTTATCTGAGCAAAATAATTTCATTAAAGAAGCAAATACTTTTGTAAATCAAATTGGCAAAGGTAACTACGTAGCTCAGCTTAATGCAGATACTTCAAATCCTGCGCTTAGCCAGCTAAAACAAACTTTCAAAGACTTACAAATCGCACTTAAACATGCTATTGCGGAAAATGGCGATGACGTGTTAAATCTACTAGAAAGCTTTAAAAAACAAGACTTTACTAAAAGGCTTGAAGATGATGGCAAAATGGCGGTTGGTATAAATGCCCTTGGTGAAGAAATAGCCAAGATGTTAAGAGCAAATTTAGATCAAGCTCATGTGCTAGAAGAAAAGGCTGAGGCTTTAAGTCAGTCAATGAAAGAACTAACTCAAGGCGCAAATGTACAAGCAAACTCACTTCAAGAGTCTGCTGCCGCAGTAGAGCAAATGTCAAGCTCTATGAATGCAATATCTCAAAAAACATCTGATGTTATTAGACAAAGTGATGAGATTAAAAACATCATAACTATTATTAGAGATATAGCTGATCAAACAAATTTACTAGCTCTTAATGCCGCGATCGAGGCAGCACGTGCAGGAGAGCACGGCAGAGGCTTTGCGGTTGTTGCAGATGAGGTTAGAAAACTAGCAGAGAGAACTCAAAAATCTCTAACAGAGATCGAAGCAAATACAAATGTACTAGCTCAATCAATCAATGAAATGAGTGAATCTATAAAAGAGCAAAGTGAAGGAATCAATATGATAAACCAATCAGTTGCGCAAATAGACACACTTACAAAAGAAAATGTAGTAATTGTCAATAAAGCAAATGAAGTAACATCTGATGTTGACGACATGGCTAAGGCAATAGTAAACGAAGTTAGAAAAAATAAATTTTAATCTTTGAATTACTCTTAGAGCTCCTATTATTCTATCCCTTAAAATAATTAAGGGATAGAACTTATCTATAAAAATTTATATGCTACTTTGCTATACGATTATTTGTAGCATTTTTCTTTTATTGTAAATTTAAACAATTTTTAATAGAGAAATACTGATAATTAAGCCACTAAATCACCTTAAAGGACACTATTATGAAAAAGATCTTTGCTCTTTTACTTACAGCTTTTGTTGCTCTTTGTGCAAACGAGCTAAAATTTGGCACAGCGGCGAACTATCCGCCATTTGAATATATCGATGAGAACAACAAAATAACAGGCTTTGATATCGAGCTGATCGATAAAATTTCAAAGCGTGCAGGCTTTTCATATAAAATCATAAATATGAGTTTTGATGGCCTTATCCCAGCGCTTAAAGCCGGCAAAATAAATGGCATTATAAGTGCGATGAGTGCGACTTCAGATAGATTAAAATCGATTGATTTTACAAAGCCATACTATCTAACTGAAAACCTCTATCTAAAGAAAAAAGATAATGACGCATTAAAAGCTAAAGAAGAGCTAGCTGGCAAAAGAGTTGGCGTGCAACAAGGCACCGTCCAAGAGCTAGCAGCAAATGCTATAAATGGCGTAAAAATAGTGCCTTCAGAAGATACTGTGCCACTCATCATGGGATTAAAAGTTGGTAAATTTGACGCAGTCATCCTTGATAGCTCTATCGGATATGGCTTTATTAAGAAAAATCCAGAACTTGAAGCATTTTTCAAAGAAGTTGATGGCAGCGAGGGCTTTTCAATAGCTTTTGATAAAGGAAAAGAGAGTGCGTTAATAGAGAAAATAAATCAAATTTTAGATGATATGAAAAAAGACGGAAGCTACGAAGCTTTACTTAAAAAATACGATCTAAAATAATCTTCTAGCCTGCAAATTTGCAGGCTTATGCTAAATTCTGCTTTGTCTATCGATTAAAATTTAAAAGGAAAATAATGAGAAAAATTTTGTTGCTTTTTTGCCTAGTAATGGGTCTTTTTGCGCTTCAAAACGATAAAGATATGTTAAATGGGGAGCTAAAAAACGGGCTAAAATACTATATCAAAGAGAATAAATTTCCACAAAAAACAGCTATTTTTTATCTTG
This sequence comes from Campylobacter concisus, assembly GCF_003048575.1. NCBI lineage: Bacteria > Pseudomonadati > Campylobacterota > Epsilonproteobacteria > Campylobacterales > Campylobacteraceae > Campylobacter > Campylobacter concisus. The sequence continues at coordinate 240,059 of NZ_PIRZ01000003.1, forward strand.
TTATAAATTCTGGTTCAACTGATGAAAAAGACGGCGAGCAAGGTCTTGCTCACTTTTTGGAGCACATGGCATTTAATGGCAGCCGTGACTTTAGTAAAAATGAGCTCATTAAACAGCTTGAGAGCCTTGGTGTAAAATTTGGAGCCGATCTAAACGCGCAGACGAGCTACGATCAGACGAGCTATATCTTAACGATTAATGTAAATGAGAAAAATTTACAAGATACGTTTAAGGTCTTTTCGAATTGGATAGATGGCGTTAAAATCGATCCTAAGGAGCTTGATAAAGAGCGTGGCGTCATAATGGAAGAGGAGCGTCAGAGAAATACGCCAGGATATAGGCTTTATTTGGCTCAAACAAAGGATATTTTTGAGGGCAGTATCTATCTAAAAAGAGTGCCAATAGGCGATATGAACGTCATCAAAAGCGTAGATGCTAAGCACATGCAAGAATTTTACGAAAGGCTTTATCAGCCAAGATTTATGAGCTTTGTCGCTGTTGGCGACTTTGATAAAAATGAGATAAAAAGCTTAATCGAAAAAAGCTTTAGCCAAGCAAAAAATACAAATTCTTACATTCATCCAGAAAAAAATATCAGCTTTAAAAGTGGTTTAAATATTTTTAACTACGACTCAAATGAGACTGGAATGGAGCTAGTTAGACTTAGCTATTTTGATAAATTTAGTCCAGTTTTAAATGAAGCTGACGCAAAAAGAAATCTAGAAGATGCACTTATCGCAAGCCTAATAAATATGCTTTATGAGCAAAAAAATGCAAATAATTCATCAAATTTAAGCACTGATTTTATAGCTCAAACACTTCAAGCAAAGCAGAAAATTTATAGTTTCGAAACAAATGTACTTGGAGGCGATTTTAACGCAAGCCTTAAAGATATGCTTGGTGTTATAAAAGGCGTTAAAGAGTTTGGCTTTAATAAAGATGATTTTGAAGATGTAAAAAAGGCGTTTGTGGCAAATGTAGATGCAAAATTTAAACGCTCAAAGACTAAAAAATCAAGCGCTTACGCAGGACAAATTTTAAATATGATAGAAAATGGTGGCTTTGTGTTAAGCGACGAAGACGACAAAGAGCTTAGTTTAAAGCTATTAAACGAGATTACATTAGCTGACGTGAATGATAGATTTAGGCAAATTTTGGCCATTTCTGATGAGCGTGTAAGAATTTTTAGCAAAGATGGCTTTAGGCTTAGCAAAGATGAGTTTTTAAAGCTTTTTGCCAAGGCGCCTGCTTATAACACAAGCCTATCTGGTAGCAATAACGACAAGAGTCTAGGCAATGAAAATTTAGAGCCAAAAGAGATAAACTCAAGAAGCTTTGATGAAAAAAATGGAATTTATACCTACAAAATGCAAAATGGCTCGCAAGTTATCTTTAAGCCACTAGCTACTAAAAAAGATAGTATTTTGTTTGCGACCGTCAGTAAAGGAGGCACATCAAATTTGGCTGATCCAAAGCTTGGTAGCTTTGCGGTGGCGCTCACAAATGAAAGTGGTGTTGGTAAATTTAATAACTATGAGCTCTCAAAGGCACTAAATGGAAAGATCGTAAGCTATGAAAAGGGCATAGAAGCGCTTACGCAAGGCATTTATGGCTCATCAAGCACCAGCGATCTTAGCTCGCTGCTAGCTGTTATAAATTTAGAATTTAACGCTCCAAGAGCCGATGCAAACGTGCTTGAGAGGATAAAGCAAAGAGCAAAAGATGAGCTAAGTAAAGAGCAAAATTTGCCTGAATATAAATTTAGCACCGAATTTAGCAAGTTTTTTTATGAAAACAATAAACGTGTCGCGCCGCTTGAGATGGCTCAGATCGACGCGATAAAGCTAAATGAGCTAAAAGAGATCATCAAAGATAAATTTACAAACGCGGCCTCATATACTTTTGTAATCGTCGGCGATACCGACGAAGAGAGGCTTTTGCCACTTGTCAAAAAGTATATCGCCACTTTACCAAAGCTTGGCGAGGCTGAAGAGTTTAAAGATGATGGCGTGCGAAGTATCAAAGGTCAGCACACCTTTAAAAGGGAGTATCAAAGCACAAAAAGAAGCGATGTTAGCATAAATATCATAAATTCTGACGCAAAATATAGCTTTGAAGGAGCGATTAGGCTAAGGGCATTAAGTGAAATTTTAAAAACAGCGCTTCGCGAAAAGATCAGAGAAGATAAGGGCCAAACATACGGCTTTAGCCTAAATGCCAAGCTCTCACGCTATCCTTTTGAGCATTCAGATATACTAATTAGCTTTACATGCGATCCTGCAAACACGGACAAGATCATCACCGAGATAAAGCAGATAATATCTAGCATCAAGAGTAGTGGCGCGATCTTGCCAAAGCATTTGGAGGATTTTAAGGCACAGAGTGAAATTTCTATAAAAAAAGATTACGAAAAGCCTGAGTTTTGGCAAAAGCTCATCATCTCAAATAAAATTTTTAACACGCCACTTTATACGGCTGAGGAGTACATAAGTACGGTAAAAGCTATCACAAATGACGAGATCAAAGAGGCAGCTAAGCTATATCTTGATGATAAAAATATGGTGATAAGTATAAATAATCCAAAGTAGAAATTTAGTGAGTCAAGCTGGCTGGCTCTTAAAAATTTAAACGCGAGTAAAAACTTATTAAGATAAGCTAGCTTTTTAAATTAGTTGGCTAATTGGCTCTTTAAATTCAAATCTAAGTAGAAATTTAAAGAGCCAAGCCAGCCCCAAAATTTAAACCTAAAGCTAAGCTAGTATGTCCTTTGGCTTTAGCTTGTTTAGCTTTTGCACTAGTTCATCAAAGCTTGCGCCATTTTCGACCTCACGCCTGATAAATTCCTCAAAAAACTCACGTTTTATATCTTTATCCGTGTAAGTCAAGCTTTTTTTGGTAACTTGCATAGGCTTAAATTTCTCTTCTTCCATCTCTTCATCGCCATTTTCTCTAACTGGCGTAAGGGCGATATTTTGCAGCACATCAGCGATGCTCTCACCCTTTTCATAACTTGTTTTTAGAAATTTTAAAAACTCATCTTTGCTATTTTTATCAGCGTAGCTCACACGATGCAACATAGGCTGACCTAAGAATTCTATACGTTTTTTATCCGAGCTTTGTTCGTAATGTAAAGCTCCGTCTTTAAAAGAAATTTTCATATTTGCATGCTCGCCAAGTATCCTTTCGGCGGTAAATTCCAGCCATTTGTCTTTAAATTCATCTATGCTTAGATCAGAGTCTAGTAAATTTGTAGCCTCACGGCTTAGACGAAGTGTGCCATTGTCGTGATTATTGATTAGAGCGCCAAGAGTATTGGTGACATTAGTAGATATTTTGTAGGTTTTGTTAAACTCATCTACGCTAAAGCCGTTTTTCTCGCTAGTTAGGATGGAATTTAACCTCCAAAGCTTCGTGCTATCAACGAAATTTTTAAGGCTAGCGACTTCATCTTTGCCCATAGAGCTATCAAGCCCGTTCATCTTGCCCCAGATAGAAATTTTATCATTTGACGAGTAACCAGAGAGCGATAGGTGCTTGATGTCCGCAGTTTTGGTGGGAATTTCTACTTTATTTAAATTTGCGTTTGTGGCTTGGCGCTTACTAAAAGCGTCTTGGTAGTTAAAGCTTTGATTAAATCCATTTAGTGCGTTTATCATGTCAAATCCTTTAACACAATATCGGCAAATGGATTTAAAATTTAAGTGGAATTATTTTTTATTGCGGTATTTTTCAAAAATGGCGATCATTTGGTATGAGTTTTGGGCGATTTTAAATTTATTTGGATTTTTGCCAAGTAGCTCTTCTCTTAAAGAGTCGATAAATTCCCTATCTTTTTTGCAAGCCTCAAAGCTCACTCGCCCCCTAAGTACGGCCATAAATATAATATCAGCAGTCGCATTTATCATCTCAAGCATTTTTTCTTCGCTCATTTTTGTGGATTTTGCCCTTTTTAAAGCAAATATTATTCCTTTACGCTCACAAAATTTACTATTTTTACCTCTTGGCTCTCTTTGCAAGCCTCCAACGCGGCTGCATTTTTCACCATATGAGCGCTTTTCATATGCTCTTTTTGGCTTGCAAGATCTTCCCAAATTTCCATAAAACAGTATTCATTTTTACCGCCCGCAACTATGCCGCACTCGTAGCTTATGCAGCCTTTATCTTTCCTTGAAGCTGGCACGATCTCTTTTAAAATTTCTTCAAATTTCGCTTCACACCCAGCTTTTAACTTTACATTTACATAAAATCCAATCATCTGCCCATCCTTTAAAAATTTTTGGCTAAAATAGCGCAATTTAGACGCAAGTTTGCGTATTACATTACAAGGCCTTTAAACGATGAAATGATACAAAACCCTAAATTTATAATTTCTAAAACCAACCAAAAACAATAAATTTAACCAAAATCGGAGAGAAAATGAAAAGACGAGACTTTTTAAGATTAAGCGCATTAGGTGCGGCGAGCCTCCAAGCAAAAGAGCTTGGCAGCGCAGAGCAAGCGTTATTTGACAAGAAAAGCGGACTAAGCGCAAATAAATTTGGCCCATTTTATGTAAGAACTATCGCAGGGCGCGTGGTTGAGACCGTGCCATTTGAGGGCGATGCTTATCCAAACGAGCTAAATAACGCAGTCATTGACTACATCCAAAACGAGAGTAGAGTAAAATATCCATTTGTTAGAAAGAGCTTTTTAGCCAATCCAAACAACCCAAAGCCAGAGCTTCGTGGTAAAGAAGAATTTGTGCGTGTGAGTTGGGACGAGGCTATAAAGCTAAGTGCAAAAATTTTAAAAGAAAATTTTGATAAATACGGCGCTGAAGCGATCTACGGACAGGCTTATCAGTGGGGTAGCCTCGGCAAAGTTGGCCACAGCCAAAAGACCGCAAAAAGGCTACTTAACGTACTTGGTGGCTACGTAAATGAGCTTGGTGGCTACTCATACGGCGCAGCGACTGTCATCATGCCTCACGTCACTGGCTTTGTCGATCCTGCGCTAGCGCCAACAAAGTGGGAGGCTATCTTAAAAAACGCCAAAACGATCGTATTTTGGGGCACAAACCCAGTAGTTTCAAACAAGATCGCCATTGGCGTGCCGCTTCATAACTCATATAAATACTATGACGAGATCAGAAAAAAAGGCGAGAGCGGCGAGATAAAAATTTATAGCGTTGACGTTTATCACAACGATAGCGCAAAATACTTTGACTCAAAATACCTTGAAGTCGTGCCTTGCACCGATACGGCGATGATGATAGGTATGTGTAACTACCTTTATGAAAAAGGGCTTTACAGCAAAGAATTTATAGAAAAATACACCGTTGGCTTTGATAAATTTAAAGAGTACATGCTTGGCAAAACTGACGGGATCAATAAAAACCTAGCTTGGGCAAGTAAAATTTGTGGCGTTAGCGAGCAAGATCTTGCGAAATTTAGCGAAGATCTAGCTAAAAACGACTCAGTCATAGTTAGTGGCTATGCCATACAAAGGCAAGATCACGGTGAGATGGCATACTGGGCGCTTGTGACGCTAAATGCGATGCTTGGACACATCGGCAAAGAGGGTTGTGGCTTTGTCACAAATGACGGCATGCACAAAAATGCTGATGAGAGCTTCATAGCGCCTAAACTAGCGGCGTTTGAGACGAAGGTGCCTCAAAAATTTATTGATAGTGGGCTGGTACCAAAGACAAAGGGCTATGACATGCCAAACTCAAGGCTAATAGACGCACTTCTTAAGCCAGGTAAGGAGATAACAAGAAATGGCAAGAGCTATAAACTGCCAAAGGTTAGAGTGATGTTTAACGCAAATGGCTCGACTTTCACAAGGCATCCTGACGCAAATAGAGCGATAAAAGCTATGCGAAACGTTAATGCTATCATCACTTGCGAGCCGTTTTGGACAAGTACAGCTAAATTTAGCGACATTGTCTTGCCAGCTGCACTTGAGTACGAGCGAACAGACATCGAGATAGCAAACTCTACAAGCGAATATCTCTTTGCCATTAAGCCACTAGTTAAGCCATTTGGCGAGAGTAAGAGCGACTTTGAGATCGCAAGGCTGATCGCCAAAGAGTGGGGCAGGGAAGAGGCATTTAGCGAGGGTAAAAGTGAGCTAGAGTGGGTCAAGACAATATATGAAGATGCCGTTAAAAAGGCTGCTGAGCTTGGGTATGAGAGCATGCCTAGCTTTGAGGAATTTTGGGAGAAGGGATATTTTAGATTTGACAAGATCGATGAGAAAAAACGCTACTTTACAAACTACAAGAAATTCCGCGACGATCCAGTGGCAAATCCGTTAAAAACGCCATCTGGCAAGATAGAAATTTACTCTGAGACGGTTGCTGGCTTTGGCTATGATGACTGCCCACCGCATGCAGCTTGGCTTGAGCCATTTGAGTGGCTGGGTGCAAAAAATAAAAAATATCCTATCGCAATTAGCGGCGCGCACTCTAAATTTAGACTTCACTCGCAGCTAAATAACTCTGTACTTCGCAACTTTAACGAGATCGCAGAGCGCGAGCCAGTGCTTATAAATCCAAAAACAGCCGAGGCTAGAGGGATAAAAATGGGCGACGTGGTGCGTGTGTTTAACGACAGGGGCGAAATTTTGTGCGGTGCATTTGTGACCGAGGACGTGCCGCAAAATGTCGTAATAGTAAGCGAAGGTGCTTGGTATGACCCTGAAAAACCGGGCGAAAAGAGCCTTTGCTTGCACGGAAATTTAAATGTGCTCACAAAAGACGTACCATCAAGCAAGATGAGCCAGAGCAATACCGCTCACACAAGCCTTGTGAATGTCGAGAAATTTAAAGGAGTGCCAAAGCGCGTGACAGCATTTGACGCACCAAAGATCGGTATAATGCACGCATAAAATAAAAGCTATCCTTAAATGGATAGCTCTAAGATTTAAAAATTTTATTTATCTTAATAGCAATGAATTTTCACAAAGCTCTTCGATCTTTGAGATTTGCTCTTTAACTCTTTCTTTTAAGCCATCAAGCATTGCTATTTTTAAAGTATAAATTTCATTAAAATCGCTTTTTATATCAAGCAAAATTTTATTTAAAAACGAGCTATTTGAGCACATTAAAGCTTCAAACTCATAAAGACTAAATGCATCAAGCATACGCTCATAGACATCTTTTGCGCTTGGAATATAAAGTGGCGTATTCATCTGCAGATGCGATTCTAGCGTCTTTTCTATCTTTTGTTTTATAAAATAAACCGCGAGTTTGAGCGCGTTTTCATAGTTTGAGGCTAGCTTTATATCAAGCTTTTCAAAAAACAAAGAGACCTTTTGTGTGGCCTTAAATTTAGCCGTTTCATACTCTCTTAAAAAATTTTCATATGTCCGTCCGGCATAGGTATTTATGAATTTTGTTTCGTAAGCCAAGGCTTGATCATCAAAGCTAGCGTAATTTTCATAGCGAGATTTGTATATTAAAAATTTATCCTCTAAATTTTTATAAAGCTCATTAAACGCTGAGGTTATTGTATTTTCTAGCTCTTTTAAATCTTTTTTGTAGCGTTTAAAAAATTTATTAAAAACCACATCTTCGTAGATAAGTTTTGAAAAGACTTCGTCGCTATCAAGACTTATTACCTCAAAATTTTCACGCTTATAAATTTCTTTGTTTAAAAGCGTCTTTGAAGCGTTAAATTTTGTCTTTGAAAAAGGCTTAAGTAGCTTAAATACCTCATCGGCAGCAAGTTTTATAACTTCACTCATTTGACTATATCTTAAAGCGATCTTTGGTTTAAACTCCTCTTTTATCGCCTCTAGCCTCTCATCTAATGAGCCACTAAATTCATCTAAAATCAACTGCGCATTATCATAAATTTCTAGCTGTTTTTCTTGCTCGTTAGTTAGGAGTTTTACGATCTTTTTTACCCTTGCTTTTATGAAATTTTCTTTAAAACTCTTGTCTAAAAAGCACTCTTTAATAGCCTTTAGAGCTTCGTTAAAATTTGAAGCTTCAAGTAGGCTTTTGTCATTATTTGTTATACCAAGAAGAGCTTGCTTTGACGAGATAGCGATGATATCCTCAAAAAGCTCGCCATAAGTTTGCCTAGCGTGTTTTAGTAAACTTTCAAGCTCCTCCTCACTTAGCTTGTCTTTTTGGTTGATTAGGCAGATCGCTTTTAGATCATTGGCTTTTAAAATTTCTTTGATACTTTCAAGCTCGCTTGCCTTTGCGGCGTTGTTTGCAAGGCTTAGCCATATCGCACCACTAACCTTTTTTAGCGTATTTTTTGTCTCTTTTGTGTCAGTATCTCTTAGCGAGTTTAGGCCAGGAGTGTCGATGAAATTTATCTCTTTTAAAATTTCACTTGGCGCATAAAGCGTCATACTAGAAACTTGCTCGCCTAACTTATTTAGCTCGGCTAGATCGCTACTTGCTAGCAGGCTTTCGCTACCGTTTATAAATTTCACGCTTAGAAGTGGCATCTTTGCAAATTTTAGCCTCACAGCTTTTGCGGTGACTGGAGTTAGTCCTGATGGCAAGATATCTTGACCAAGAAGTGCGTTTAAAAATGTTGATTTTCCACTTGAAAATTGACCGATAACGGCTATTAGCGGTGGTTCATTTAGAGTGTCTATTAGTAAATTTAAGCTCTCTTTTATCTGCTCGCTTATATGCAAACTAGGATCGTTTAGATCATTTACGAGCCTAGCTAGCTCGCCCTTAAAATCATTTGTAAAGACCTTAAAATATCTCGCTTTGTAGGCATTTATAAACTCATTAAACATTTTTAATATCCTCTAAAAGTGAGCAAATTTCATCTTGCAAGGAGGTCTTTTGTTTAAGCTTTGAAATTGAGCTTTGATTTTGTAAATTTAGCTCATTAAGTTTTTCATTGAGAACTAAAAGCCTTTGATTTAAAGCCTCTTTTTGGCTCATCTCATAAGCCTTTACTCGCTCTTTTAGCAGCTTTTTTTCATGTTCTGCTAGCGTCTCACAAAACTGCGATATGCTTTTATTGTTAAGTAAATTTTGTCTTAAACTCAAAAGCGCCTCATCTGGCTCATTTTTGCTTAAAATTTTAGCTTCAAGCTCATCTAAAAGCTCGCTAAAATCAAGCTCTACGCCCATTTGCTTTAAAAAGTCATTTATACTAAAAATCTTATTTTCACTCACCTTAAAGCCATCAAAGCTTAAAGCAATATTTTGCTCGCATGACTTTGTCTGCACCAAAGTCTCATTTCTAGCCTCTCTCATAAGTGCCGCAACTCCGTCACAAAGTGTAGTTTTTGCTATTTGTGTAAGACGTTTTAGATTTAAATTTTCTCTTTTACTTTTGCAGTAAGCGATCTCACTATTAAGCTTTTCATTTAGATTTTGTAGTAGTGCTTCAAGCCCCATTTTATAGATATTTTTTGCATTTTTATCATCGAGTTTTTTTAGCTCGGTTTCTAAAAGCCTTTCAAGTTTTGTGAAATTTTCATTAAGAGAATTTTTGATATTTGCTTGCTCGTTTTGCAAAGCTTCTAGCTCTAAACCAAAGGCCTTAAGCTCTAAAATTTCAGCCTTTGTGGCTTCGAGTTTTGTTTTTAAAATATTTTGTAATTCTTTTTGATATGAGCTTAAAATGAGAGCTGATTTTTTAGAGTCTTTACCAAAAAGCACATCGTAAAGATACTCTTTAAACTCCGGCACGCCACTATTTAAAGCGCCATCAAGATAAGCTTTTGCACTAATGGCAAAATAGTCTATCTTAATATCATTTATCTGCTCGCCGATCGCCTTTTTTACGTAGTTAAGCGTTTCATTAATACCCTTTGCGTCTAACTCGTCAGCGTGAGTTAGCACGATAGCAACTCTTACGATGTGCGAGTTTTCAAGGCATTTTTTCAAAAATAGTGCGTCTTTTTGCGTTGCGCTTTGCGAAGCATTCATGAGATGAGCCAAAAGGTCGCACTCTTTCATAAAATTTGTAGTTATTTGCTCTCTTAAAACGATCGTATCATCTATGCCAGGAGTGTCTATAATGCAGACATTATCTCTTAAAAGCTCCAAGTCATCATAAAGCTCAACGCTTTTTACGAGATTTGCTGTTTTTGAGCTTGAAGATGTATAGTTTTTTATCTCATCTAGGCTGATCTCTACGCTACTAGCTGGTAGATTTTCGCTTGAAAGTCCAAGCTTTTCTAGCTCGTCTTGGCTATAAAAATTTACCTTTGCATGGCTATTTGATGCGTGCTTTAAGATGGTTAAATTTATGGTTTCAGGCACATTTGAAGTGCCTAGGACGGATTTGTTTAAAAGCGCATTTAAAAGGGTTGATTTGCCAGAGTTTATGACGCCACTTACTGCGATGTTAAAAAGCGTTTCGTTTGATCTTTTTTTGGCGTTTTTTAAAGCTAGTAAAAATTCTTTATCTTCATCAAGCATGCTTGCTTTTTCATTTATCTCATTTAGAAAATCCAAGCTCTTGTGAAAGTGATCTTTTGGTTTTGTATTAGAAATTTCTGCTTTATTTTGATTTGAGTTTTTGCTTATAAATTTTATTAAAAAATCAAATTTTTTATGGCCAATTATCTTTTCATCACATAGCTTTTGTAAGCGGGTTACGAGTTCATCGCTTGAAATTTTTGCCTCATTTAACGCTTTTAGCGTGGCTAGCTGTGCACTTTGTATGCTAAAGATATCAAGTCCTACGCCTAACTTTTTTAAGATAGTTCTAAACTCGGCAAGGGCCATAAACTCATCTAAATTTTTCTCATCACAAGATAAAAGAAGCGCCAGTAGATCTGGGTAAAAAGGTACGCTCGCATCAGTGTTAGCGTAAATTTTATTTAAATGCCAAGCGTGATTTAAAAACTCGTCCATTAAAGATTCTTTTTTTGAAATTTTTTAGATTTTATTACGTTTTTACTTACGAAGCTATCAAGATCTAGGCGCAAAATTTTATGTTTTTTAAAAAAAGTTTAATTTAACTCAAGCTTTTTAAAGCTAACTCTTGGGTTTATATTTAGCTCGCTATGGTTTACAAACTCGCCTTTTAGGTACTTCTCACGCCCCGCTCTTGCTATCATCAAGGCGTTATCAGAGCAAAATTCAAGTGGAGCTAGCAAAAGCTCGCACTCATTTTTTTGGCAAAGCGTTTCAAGCCTTTTTCGTAAATTTAGATTTGCACTTGCACCGCCAACTACGCCAAAACGCTTAAAATTTCTTAAACAAAAGACCTTTTCAAGCTTGTTTAAAATGTGCTCACAGGCAGTGTTTTCAAAGGCATAGCAGATGTCAGCGATATCCTTTTGTGTGATATTTTCTAGCTTTGAAATTTCGACTCTGACTTGGTTTTTAAGCCCTGAGAAACTATATTCAAGGCGTTTATCATGAAGAAGTGGAATGGTAAAATGAAACCTCTCTTTGTCTTTGCAAAGTAGGGCATTTTGCTGAACTACGACACCGCCTGGATAGCCAAGATCAAGCATTTTAGCAACCTTGTCAAAGCTCTCACCAAAGCTATCATCGCTAGTGCTTGCTAGCTCAGTGATTTCACCATTTTCGTCAATCTCTAAGATCATCGTATGCCCACCACTTACTAGCAGGACGCCAAGCGGAAAGGTGGCTTCGCGATCTAAAAATAGTGAGTAAATGTGGCCAACTAAATGATTTACGGCAATTAGCGGGATATTAAGAGCCACGCTTAGCGCTTTTGCCATGCTGACGCCACCTATTAGGCTCACACTAAGACCTGGCTCATTTGTCACAGCGATCGCTTTTATATCTTTAAAATTTGGCAAGATATCCTCTAAAAGTGCTGGCAGTGCCTTTGTATGAAGTCTAGCTGCAAGCTCAGGAACCACGCCACCAAAGATAGCGTGCTCCTCTTCTTGAGAAATTTTTTTATAATAAATCTTCTCTAAAGTGCGTTCATCTATTAGTGCGACCGAGCTATCATCGCAGCTACTTTCGATGCCAAGTATCATTTAAACTCCGCTAAGATCATGCCAGCAAATTTCTCTTTGCCATCTTCGTTTTTATAAAACTCGACTCGGTAAATTTTGCTGTCTTTATCGATGCTGTAGCTTTTATTTAGGCTATTTTTAGTCACTTCTTGCTCGCTCTCATCTATACTTTTTGTACCGTATCCTATGACATTTACGCGCATGTTTTTGAGTGCTTTTACTTTAAAGCTCTTTTTCACGCTAAATTTATCGCCACTTTTTAATGTAAGCTCGCTACCGTCACTTATTAGTAAAATTTCATCAAGCGGCTTTGCAAACTCAAAATATTGTGGCTTTAGCCTAGTAACAAAGCGGTTGCCGTACTGCACTTTGAAGCTACCATTTTCTTTTATGACGGCTATTAGCGGATTTGGTGAGCTATAGTTTAACTCACCTTTTTTAAGTGGGACAAAATTTATTAAAGGTTTTAGATTTTTAAGACTTATCGCGTATGAATTTTCAAGCTCGAGTCTGATCTCTTTTTCGATCGCCTTTTTTACGCTTTTAACATCAAGATTAAACGGCCTAGTAAAGCTAATGCCAGCCTTTTTCATATATTCTTCAATAGCGATTAGATGGTAATAAGTCCTTTGCTCAGCGTTTAAATTTTTACTAGCTTCGTTTGCAAAGGCTGATTTATTTTGCGTGATAGCATAGTAAGTTAGGCTTTTTAGCATCTCTTTGTCACCCATCGCAGTGTGCGTGTTTTTGATGTGATACTGGTGTTTTTGATCTATTAGATGCTTGTTTAGCACATCTTTTACGCTTGAGGCGATACTTTCAAGCTCTGGATATTTTGAGCCAGGAAGCGTGCTTTGATCAATGATGCAAGTATTGCCCCATTTATCTGGATTTTCGTCTTTATTTATAAATTTATCTCTGTAATAGCCGCTTCCATCGTGTAAATTTAAGATGAGCGTAACGTTTTTATCAGTGATGACGTCTTTTATCTTCATCACTGAGTTGTAATCAGGATCGTTTTTATCGACATGGGCAAATTTTCTATTCATATCGCCTTTTGTGCCACGACTTCGCTCGATTATGCTTGGGAAATTTAAATTTGGCACAACCCAAAGCGAGCCTTTTGTGATGTTATAGTCAGTAGCCACGATAGAGGCTGCCAAAAAGCCACCCGGCTCATCGCCTTGAATACCACCGATTAATAACATCGTGTTTTCGCTTGGCTCACCTTTTTTGATAAGCGCATAGTCTAAAGTATTGGCTAAACTAGCAGTGGTAAAGGTTAGTAAAAAAAGTAAAAATTTACGCATTAGTATCCTTCGTAATGCTTTGTCTTTGGTAAAAGCAAATTTAAAACTATACCAGTAACTGCGCCAAGCCCTATGCCTGAAAATTTAACCGCTCCAAGGTCAAGCACCATGCCACCTATGGCAAAGATAAATATGAGAGCTACGATTATCATATTTCTAGGGTCTGCAAGATCGACTTTATTTTTTATAAGTGTCTCCATGCCAACGCTTGCAATGATGCCAAAAAGTAGTAGCATGATACCGCCGATGACTGGAGCTGGAATGGTTGAAAGCACAGCTCCTAGCTTGCCAACGAAGGCTAGCACGATAGCAGTAATCGCTGCAAAGGTCATGATTGCTGGATTATAAGCTTTTGTAAGGCTAACTGCGCCTGTGACCTCTGAGTATGTAGTGTTTGGCGGACCGCCAAAAAAAGCAGCAAGCGAAGTGGCAAGTCCATCTCCAAGGAGCGTATTTTTAAGGCCTGGGTTTTTTAGAAAATCCTCTTTTGTGACATTTGAGATAGCAAGCATATCGCCTATGTGCTCGATCGCTGGAGCTATGGCGATAGGTATCATATAAATGATCGCTTCAAACTCAAATTTTGGTGTAGTGAAATTTGGCATTCTAAACCAAGGTGCATTAAAGATAGGGGTAAAATCAACCATGCCAAAGCAGTAAGCTACGATGTATCCGGTGATAATACCAAGCAAAATAGGTATAAGCCTAAACATGCCACGTCCAAGCATCATCACTAAAATAGTAGCCACTAGCGAAATGCCAGCGACGATCATCGCCTCATTTTGAGTATAAATTTCAGTGGCTGATGTTGCCATTTTGACGGCATTTGGAGCAAGTATCAGGCCTATGGTCATGATGACAGGGCCAACGACAACTGGAGGCAAAATTTTATGCAAAATTTTCTCTCCGCCAAATCGGACCACGAGGCTTAAAACAACGTAGAAAAATCCAGCAAATATAACGCCTCCCATCGTCACGGCTATGCCCCATTTTTCGATACCATACTGAAGTGGCGCGATAAAAGCAAAGGAGCTTGCTAAAAAAATAGGGGGAACATTTTTTCTAGTAATTATCTGAAAAAGTAGCGTGCCAAGACCGGCCGTAAAGAGAGCTACGTTTGCATCTAATCCCGTAAGTATAGGCACTAATACTAGTGCACCAAAAGCAACAAATAAAAACTGAACACCAATTAAGCTTTGTTTGGGGTCAAATTTATAACCCTCATACCTTTGCATTTAACATCCTTTTTGCGTAATTTCTAACTTCTTTATCAACTTCAAAAATTTCATCTTGATCATTGATCTTTAAATTTCTAAATTTTTTCACTGAGCCTAAAATCAGCCTTGAGATATCCAAAAATGAGCATTTTTGCTCTAAAAAGCTAAATACTCCAATCTCGTTTGCTGCATTTATCACTACGCCTAGATCAGGGCTTGCTAGAACTTCATCTTTTAGCGAAAAGACCGGGTATTTTTTATGACTGATTTTATGAAATTTAATGTTTTTAAGATCAAGTAAATTTGCATGTGAGACAATATTTTCATTGATATTTTCAAACATAGCATGAGCGATAGCTAGCTTCATGTCAGGTCGCGAGAGGTGCATCGTGCTTGAGCCATCTATAAATTCAACTACGGCGTGTATCGCAGAAGTTGGCTCTATCACAGCCTCGATCTCCTTGATGCCATAAAGCCAGTAAGCTTCCATCACCTCAAAAAGCTTATTTGCCATCGTCGCACTATCAATCGTGATCTTTGCGCCCATATCCCAGTTTGGGTGTTTTAGTGCGTCACTTGGCGTGGCGTCTTTTAGAAATTTGATCGGCTTTTTATAAAACGCGCCACCACTTGCTGTGATGATGAGTCTTTTTGGTGCAGTTTTATTTTCAAGTAGAAATTTAAGTCCAAAATGCTCGCTATCAATCGGCAAAATCTCTCTAGTCTTTAGAAATTTGCCGCCAACAACAAGACTCTCTTTGTTTGCAAGGGCAAGCCTTTTGCCAAGAGTTTGTGTCTTTAAACTAGGAGCAAGGCCAGCAAAGCCAACAAGGGCGTTTATTACCTTTTTTGAGCTTGAAATTTCTAGCATTTGTAGCAGTCCAGCCTCGCCAAAAAAGATATTTTTAGCTTCTACGTTTTTTACATTTTTAACTAGCTTTTCATCGCCTACGCAGACAAATTTTGGTTTAAATTTTAAAATTTGCTCATTTAGTAAATCTACATTTTTAGCGCAGCTTAACGCCTCAACCTCTACGCCAAATTTTTCGCAAAGATTAAGGGCGTTTTTGCCGATTGAGCCAGTTGAGCCAAGTATTACCACGAGAGCGACCAAAGTAGGGCGACTACGCCAAATAAATAGCCATCTATCCTATCAAGCATGCCACCGTGTCCTGGGAAGAGCGAACCACTATCTTTGACGCCGCAAAGTCTTTTTAGGTAACTCTCAAACAAATCTCCCCAAACCGCAAACACGCAGACCAAAAAGCTTGAGAATAAAATTTGGAAAAATCCTTCGGTGACAAAATTTCCAACGATGCAACCAATTACTGTGCCTATTGCTACGCCGCCTGCTGCGCCTTCTATTGTTTTGTTTGGTGAGCTTGGGCTAAATGGATGTTTGCCAAACATTTTGCCAACAAAAAATGCACCACTATCGCTTGCAACTACGCTTAAAATAAGCCATACGAGATAGCCTACGCCATACTCTGAGTAAAGCATCCACATCATAAAGATCGGCGTGGTTGGATAGACAAAAGGTGCGACTAGCTTTAAATTTTCACTTTTTATGTGAGCTAGGATCGAAGCAACCAGCATGATAGCAAGGATCGCTATGAAAATTGGATTTGTAAAATATGTAAGCACGTAAAAAGCAAGTGCGGCAAAAACTAGCTGTTTGTGATCGATATTATAAAGCTTGAGCGACTCATTAAATGCAAAATAAAGCACAGCGCCGAGCAAGATAAAATTTAAAATATAATTATCAATAAAAAAAACTACCAAAATAGCAACAAACATCAAAACGCCAGTGATTATGCGTGACTGCATACTCTCTCCTTAAAATCGTTATTTCGCTGTAATTATAACACTTAAATTTTAGACGGCGTTTATAAGAGTAAAATTTGGTTTAAAAAGCATTTTAAGCTGGTAAATTTAGACTATTTTGGCGTTAGTAAAGATTTAAATTTGCTTTTTAAGCACACAAATAAAGCAAGACCGAAATGATCTCAAGTAGCAACTTGCAATAAATATACGCAGTAGTGCTTTATGGCTTAAAATTTTAAAAATTATTTTCCTCAAAAAAGTCGGTATCGATTTTACAAATTTCATATATTTGGCTTGTTTGAACGCCGACTTTGTATTTTATCATTAGCTCTGCAAGCTTGTCGCCGTCTATCAAAACCACGCTAAAATTTTGATTATCTTTGGCGAAAATTTCAGCTTCTTTGGTAAATTTTGCCGTAGTGATAAAGACACCTTTTTTAGTATTTTTATTTGAGATGGCGCCGATAAACTGCTGAATTTCTGGCCTACGGATATTACTGCCGTCTTTGTATCTTTTTGCTTGGATATAAATTTTAGAAAGCCCAAGTTCATCTTCATCTATGATGCCATCTATCCCGCCATCTGGGCCTTTATTTGTGAGATTTTCAGCTCCATAATTCATCTTTTCAAGTAGCTTTGTTACAAGGTATTCAAAAAATCTTGGCTCTTTTTCTAAAATGCTAGATAAAATTTCACTTTTTAGCTCTTCTTTTATCTTGCAAAGTGCTTCATCTATATTGTCATCTGGGGTATTTTCTGTGGCTTCTTTTTTCTCTTGCCTTATCTCTTGTTTGTAAATTTCATCGTACCAAGAGAGAAATTTGCTCTTTTTGTCCTTGCTACTTACTAGCTCTTTGCCAAAATTTGTTATGGCAAATAGGCTTCTACCAACTTTTTTAAGCGGCACTTTTTCTGGCCTTGATTTTACTTGTGCTGTTATAGCTAGATAGGATAAAGCCCAGCCCGTCCTGCTTATATATGTAAAAGTTCCACTTTTTATTTTTTGTAAAATATCTTCGTCTTTTAACTTAAAATACTCAATTATAAATTTAGAAATTTCAGCTCTATTTGCTTCTTTCTTTTGCGCGACAAATTCCAAAATAGGTAGCATCATATCTTTATAGCTTGGCAACATTTTATATCCTTAAATGAAGCAAATTTTTGAAATTATATAAATTTTTTGGCTTAAAAGCTATAATCAAAACATGAGATGTCTTGGCCTAACAAATTTTCTTTTAGAAAATATTAGCTTATTTGTAAATACCTTTGCTACGATATTTGCGCTAATTTTTTGTTTTGTTTCTGGTGTTGGAATCGTCTTTATATTTATCGCATTTCCACTTGGTTATATAATGGGCGCACTCTTATCAATCCCATTTTTGATATTTTTATTTTTCTTATTTGTATCTATTGATATCTTTTTATGCCTTTTGGCATCTATTTGCAATCTTTTTTAATAAATTTAGAAGTAAATTTGGGGCTTTTGCAGCCCCTTTGCTACTTTATAGCAGCCATTTTTCTACGCATATAAGCTATGCGACTTTGAAGTGGTAAGTGTTTAGGGCAGTTGTCTTCACAGCCTAGCAAAGTCATACAGCCAAATACGCCGTCATCGTCGCCGATAAGCTCGTAAAAGTCCTCATCGGTTCGTTTATCAAGCGCGTCGATTTTAAACCTAGCTACGCGGTTAAGTCCGACCGCACCGATGAAATCAGGCCTCATGATAGCCGTACCGCACGCAGCCACGCAGATACCGCACTCGATGCAGCGGTCAAGCTCAAATACTTCCTGCGCTACTTCAGGCTCAACCTTTTCCTCAAGCTTAGAGATATCGGTCTCGTGATCGGTGTGTATCCAGCTCTCCACACGCCTACTCATCGCATTCATCCAGTTGCCAGTGTCTACGCTTAAGTCTTTTAGTAACTTAAATACTGGCAAAGGCATAAGCTCAATTACTCCGCTTTCAAAATCCTTAGTAAGAGTTCTACAAGCTAATCTTGGCTTACCATTTACAAGCATGCCACAACTTCCACAAATTCCAGCACGACAAACAAAGTCAAAGCTAAGATCTGGGTCAAATTTCTCGCGAATCATATTTAACGCGATAAATAACGTCATACCATCAGTCTCTTCTAGCTCGTAGGTCGCAAAATGTGGTTTTGAAATTTTGCTTAACGGATTATATTTAAATGCTTTTATGGTTATTTTTCTACTCATATCCTATTCCTGCTCTTTCGTTTGGTGCTTTATATTTTGGTTGAAGATCGTAGTGCATTAAAGCCTCTTGAATTTCTTGTCTACTCTTACCTTCAGCTTGCATTTTCTCACGAATTTCATCGACCTCTTTTTGGCGGATGGCACTATCTGGATGCTCAATAATATTACCTTTCGCACCATAGCCTCTAAATGCTGGTGGCATTTCCATTTTCATAATATCAAGTGGCTCATACACGATAGTCGGTAGCGTATCGCCCTCTTTCCAGCTAGTTAGAGTTCTGTTTAGCCAGTTTAGGTCGTCGCGTTTCGGATAGTCTTCGCGGCAGTGCGCTCCGCGGCTTTCTGTGCGATCAAGCGCGCCTTTTGCGATACAAAGGGCTAGTTTTAGCATCTTCGGTACGCGGTAGGCCTCCTCGAGCTCAGGGTTGCCAAATAGTGCTTTGTTTGTGACTTTGACATCCAAAGATTGCTTATAAAGCTCTTCAAGCTCTTTAACCGCAATTTCTAGGCCTTTTCCTGTTCTAAAGATCGCAACGTGTTCCCACATGATATCTTTCATTTTGTTTTTGATATCAAAGACATTAAACTTACCTTCTTTGCTAACAAGGCTATTTAGGTAATCTTCTTGTTTTTTTACAAATTTCTCAATATCGGCTGTGTTTATCTCTATCTCGTGGCTAGCACAATAATCAGCAAAATAATCTCCAACGATCATGCCGGCTACGACCGTTTCTGAAACGGAGTTGCCGCCTAGGCGGTTAAATCCGTGCATATCCCAGCAAGCAGCCTCGCCGGCGCTAAATAGACCCGCTAGCGTCGGGCTCTCGCCGGTAGGCTTTGTCTTGATGCCGCCCATAGAGTAGTGCTGCATAGGCAATATCGGCGCCCAGCCTTTACCGCGTTGGCGACCGTTTTCGTCGGTATATACTTCGGTGTCGGCAGGGTCGATGCCGTTAAAGATTTCGCAAATTTCTTGAACGTCGCGTAAGTTTTTCTCGATATGCTCGCGTCCTAGGATAGAAATATCTAGCCAAACGTGATATCCGTATGGGCTAGGTACGCCCTTGCCTGCGCGGATATGCTCCATGATACGGCGGCTTACGACGTCGCGGCTAGCTAGTTCTTTTTTCTCAGGCTCATAATCAGGCATAAAGCGATATCCGTCTACGTCGCGTAAAATTCCGCCGTCGCCGCGGCAACCTTCCGTTAGCAAGATACCGCTTGGAACGATCGGAGTCGGGTGAAACTGAACAGCTTCCATGTTGCCAAGCTGAGCTACGCCAGTCTCAAGAGCAATGGCTGCGCCGATACCCTCGCAAACTACGGCGTTTGTAGTGTGTTTATAAACCCTGCCGTAGCCGCCAGTGGCGATTAGCGTACCTTTTGCAACGTATGCCGTGATCTCGCCGTTAACTAGATCGCGAACGATCGCGCCGTAACAGCGGTTGTTTGCGTGGATTAGCGCGATAGCTTCTTTTCTATCGTGAATTTCGACGTTGTGTTTTAGAGCCTCGTTTGCTACGGCAAAAAGCATAGTGTGACCTGTGGCGTCGGCCGTAAAGCATGTTCTCCATTTTTTAGTTCCGCCAAAGTCGCGAGAGTGGATGAGTCCGTGGACCTCTTCTTTTTCTACGATAGTCGTTTTTTGAGCGTTGATGATAGCGCTTCTTTCGCCTTTTGTTATACGAGTCCAAGGCACGCCCCAAGCAGCTAGCTCGCGGATCGCCTTAGGCGCGGTTTGACAAAACATACGCGCGACTTGCTGATCGCAGCCCCAGTCGCTACCTTTTACCGTATCGGCAAAGTGTACGTCCTCGTTGTCGCCTTCGCTCATTTTTGAATTTCCCAAAGAGGCTTGCATACCGCCTTGCGCAGCCGCAGAGTGCGAGCGTTTTACAGGTATTAGACTTAAAACAACGGTGCTTAAGCCCTTTTCTCCAGCAGCCACAGCAGCTCTAAGACCAGCTAGACCACCACCAATTACCAATGCATCATAATATTTTACATTCATCTTCTAGCTCCTTTTTAATGGCTGATCCACACGAAATCGGCGATTAGCGCAATTATAGCAAGTATGCCATAAACGGCAAATACAATTGTTTTTGCCTTATTTCTTTTGGCAAACATTTCGTGCTTATTTGCACCATCAATGCTTATCCATTTGACATACAAGCGGTACATACCGATACTAGCGTGAACGACCATAAAAACAAGTAGTGCGAAGTAGAAAATTTCTAGTTGATGAAATGCAGCCGCTGATTTGTCGGCAGTAATATGTCCGCCAAAGACTATATCCACTAGATGTGCGCTGGCTGCGAAAAATAGAGCAAAACCGGTTAAAAACTGAAACCACCAAAGCGTAGTATCAAGGTGCTTCATGCGGTCTTTGTGGCCTCTAAACATTAGATATTGTCTGTAGTTTGCTGGAAATTTTCTCATAGCTAAAAATGCATGAGCGATAAAAATGGCAAATATTACCGCGGCAATAACGTTAGTAATCCACCAAGTAGCCTCGCCGAATAAAAATTTAGCCTCCGCAAACCCTACGACAGCGTTAAATGCGTCTTTGCCAAGTAGTATAGTAGAAGTAAAAACCATATGGCACAATATAAAACAGGCCAAAATAAACCCTGTAATACTTTGCCATCTATCCCAAGCGGCTGGAGTGCGACTTTTTTTGTCGTCCGACCGTTTTCCCAAAAAACCTTCTATAAGCCCGGTCATGAGCCCTCCTAAGAAATTTGAAATAAATTATCATTTCTTAATACTAATTTAAATATTAGTATTAATTGATAAAGCTAATGCTAGCAGATTTTTACTTTAATATTTTTTAAACACTTATATTAGAGCTTTAAAAATTTTTTATAAAGCAAGGCATAAATAAAAATTCCAAAACCACACATGATAAGTGATAAAATTTGACCCATTGAAAGATCAAAAATAATAAATCCAAGCCCTGAATCAGGCTCTCTAAAAAATTCACAAATAAATCTTGCAAAAGTGTATAAAATAGCATAAAGCGCGATCAGCTCGCCATTAAAATTCTTAAATTTCCTATATAAAAATAAAATAATAAAAATAACTAAACCTTCTAAGAATGCCTCATAAAGTTGGCTAGGATGCCTTGGCTGGCCAAAAACATTTATTGCCCAAGGCACATCTGTAACTCGCCCAAAAAGCTCTTGATTTAAGAAATTTCCGACCCTGCCAAATGTATAGCCAAAAGGTATGCAAACTGCACAAAGATCAAGTAGCTGCCATAAATTTTGTTTATACTTTTTGCAAAATAGATATGTCGCAATCAAAAAGCCAACTACTGCTCCGTGGTAACTCATGCCACGAATTCCTATAAATTCGCCGTTATGAAATGGATTAAAAATTTGCCAAGGTTGCGTCAAGTAGTAGCTTACTTCGCCTGAATAGACTAAAACCCAGCCAAGCCTAGCGCCTAAAATAACGCCTATTTCAACCCAGAAAAAGTAATTATCCAAAAGCTGATTTGAGATTGGGATTTTATCTTTTTTAACGAGATACTTTGCCATGGCAAGTGCCAAAACAAGGGCTAAGATATACATAAGCCCATACCAGTGCACGCTAAAGCCAAAGACGCTAAAGGCGACTGGGTTAAAGTGGTTATAAATGTCGTTCCAAATTTCCATTTTTACTTTCTTTTTAATTTTTTGAGATTTTACAATGATTTAGCTTTGATGAGCGAATAAGCTCTTGCCACTAAGTGCAAGGGCTAAAAATTTAAATTCGCTTGCTTCAAATTCTTTGCAAAATTTAAATAGCTCGGCAAACTCAGCTTCATTTAAATTTATGCTCCAAATCGCTCCAGTATCATTAAATTCTCTTTCAAACTCGCTTAAATTTTTAGTGGCAAAATAGTGCTCAAAGCGGCTCATTAATGAAAATGGTGTAAAAAATTTAATCTCATCTTTTATCTCAAATTTCATCACGCCACCATCTTTTATGGCTTCGTTTATAGCTTCATTTACAGCCCCTGAGTAGGCTCTTACAAGCCCTCCAGTGCCAAGCTTTATCCCGCCAAAGTAACGAACTATCAAGACCCCAACGTTTATAAGTTCAGCGCCCCTTAGCGCGTTTAGGCTTGGCTGACCGCTAGTGCCCTTTGGCTCGCCGTCATCACTTTGATTTTCGACTATTTGTCCGTATTTGTTTAGCTCCCTTGTCGCCCAAACTACGTGAACAGCCTTAAAATGCTCTTCTTTTAGGCGTTCATGCAAACTTTTAAATTCGCTTATCGGGCATAAAAATGCTAAAAAATTTGATTTTTTTATGTCGAGTTGAGCTTTAAAAATTCTATCAATCGTCTGCAAATTTGCTCTTTTCTTTAAATTTTAAAATATTATCATTTTGCTAATTAAAGCCTTGTAAATTCAGACAAATTTATATTATTAAGGAAAAAATAGTAGAATTTTGCAATTTTTCACGAAGGACTAAAATGATACAAACTTGCCTATTTCCAGCGGCTGGATATGGAACGAGGTTTTTGCCAGCTACAAAATCACTCCCAAAAGAGATGTTGCCAATCCTTACAAAACCGCTCATTCACTATGGCGTTGATGAGGCGCTTGCGGCTGGCATGGATAATATGGCGTTTGTCACAGGACGCGGAAAAAGGGCACTTGAGGACTATTTTGACATTAGCTACGAGCTAGAAAAAGAGATCGCAGGCAGCTCAAAAGAGTCGTTGCTTAGTGAAGTTAGAAATTTAATGAGTTCATGCACATTTTCATTTACTAGGCAAAATGCTATGAAAGGGCTTGGACACGCCATTTATACGGGCAAAACTCTAGTTCGTGACGAGGCATTTGGGGTCATTTTGGCAGATGATCTATGTATAAATGAAAATGGCGAGGGTGTGCTTTCACAGATGGTTAAAATTTATGAGAAATATCGCTGCAGCGTCGTTGCAGTGATGGAGGTGCCAAAAGAGCAGACTAAGTCTTATGGCGTCGTAAGCGGCAGGTTTATAGAAGATGATCTTATAATGGTTGATGATATGGTTGAAAAGCCTGATCCTACCGAGGCTCCGACAAATTTAGCTATCATTGGACGCTACATCCTAACGCCAGATATTTTTAACATTTTAGAGCGAACAAAGCCAGGTAAAAACGGCGAAATTCAGATCACGGACGCATTAAAAGCGCAGGCAAAAGATGGCATGGTGCTAGCTTATAAATTTAAAGGCAAGAGATTTGACTGTGGTAGCATCGATGGTTTTGTCGAGGCTACAAATTTCTTTTACGAGCGAAATAAATGATAGAAACTTGCTTTAAATTTAACTTTGCAAGCAGTGAGGTTATCGACTCCTACGCCAAGAGGATAAACGATGAGTATGAAAGCGGCGAGATAGGCTACTATCACCTACCAGCCCTTGGGCAAAATTTGCTTGGCGAGATCGAGGAGTATGAAAAGGGGCTAGCTCATATCAAAAATGTCGTGCTAGTCGGCATTGGCGGCAGCAGTCTTGGCGTAAAGGCGCTAAAATCGATGCTTGATGGCACTAAAGGGATAAAAAGAGAGCTTTTATTTTTAGATAACGTCGATCCTTGCAGCTACAAAAACACGCTTGATGGAGTAAATTTTGACGAGATGCTTTTTATAATAAGCTCAAAATCAGGCAATACGATCGAGACAATCACTATTTTTAAGTGCCTGCTTGATGACTTTAAGCCTCAAAATTTAGGCAAAAATTTCCTCATCATCACTGATCCTGGGACAAATTTAGAAAATTTTGCCAAAGAAAATGGCATTAAATTTTTTAATATCCCAAAAAATGTTGGAGGGAGATTTAGTGTGCTAAGTGCGATAGGTCTTGTGCCTCTTGGTATCTGTGGCTACGATATAAAGGCACTTCTGGAGGGTGCGCTTGCTTGCAAGAAGCAATACATCGAGCAAAAAGATAGCTCCATAGTCGCTAAAGCTTACCACTACGCCACTAGCAGAAATGCCAGTATAAATGTCATATTTAGCTACTGCGATAGATTTTTTGAATTTAACGACTGGTATGTGCAGCTTTGGGCGGAGAGTCTTGGCAAAAAAAGAGGCTACAAAAGAGTTGGTCTTACGCCAGTTGGACTTGTCGGCAGCCGTGATCAGCACAGCTTTTTGCAGCTTATCATGGACGGCGTAAAAGATAAGAGCGTGACGTTTATAAAGATAAAAGATCACGCAAG
This sequence comes from Campylobacter concisus, assembly GCF_003048575.1. Classification (NCBI taxonomy): domain Bacteria; kingdom Pseudomonadati; phylum Campylobacterota; class Epsilonproteobacteria; order Campylobacterales; family Campylobacteraceae; genus Campylobacter; species Campylobacter concisus. The sequence continues at coordinate 264,746 of NZ_PIRZ01000003.1, forward strand.
TGACAAGACTATTCCAAGCTTTAGCCTAAAAGGGCTTGAGGAGTGCGATTTTGTAGCAGGACTTAGCCTAAATGAGCTTATAAATTTGCAGTGCGACGCAACGGCTATGGCACTCGTGCAAGAGGGGATAAGTGTCGATACGATCACACTTGAGAGGCTTGATGAATTTCACGCTGGCTGGCTAATTTTTTATTACGAGCTACTAACCTCGGCTACTGGTATCATGCTAGGCATCAACACCTACGATCAGCCAGGCGTTGAGATAGGAAAACGTATCCTAAAAACCATGCTTTTAAAGTAGAAAATGAAGAAATTTCTACTTTTGGCTCTTTTTGCTACGCAAATTTTTGCCTTTTCGGCGAGCAAATTTGTAAATGACGCTAGGTCGCAGATAGGCGTGACGCTAAGTTACGATTCAAGCTACGAAAAGTTAGCCTATCCTATGGGCGATGTGGATATCGAAAAGGGCGTTTGCACAGATGTTGTGGTAAGGGCTTTGCGGCATCAAGATATGGATCTGCAAAGGCTCATTTTTGAAGATATGAGTAGAAATTTTGCAAGCTATCCTAAAAAATGGGGACTTAAAAAGGCTGATAAAAACATCGATCACAGGCGTGTTTTAAACATCGCTACCTATCTAAAAAGAAAAGGTTTTGAGGTGAGTGATGATAAATTTTTACCAGGGGATATCGTCACATGGGTGCTGCCAGGAAATTTACCTCACATCGGTGTGATCTCAGATAAATTTGAAGGCCAAACACCGTTTGTCATCCACAATATCGGCTCTGGCGTGCAAGAAGAAAACATACTTTATAGCTACAAGATCACGGGGCATTTTAGGCTAAAGTAGCAAAATGGCTTTTTAATCAAATTTTAGGCAAAATCCAAAAAATAAATTCAAGGAAAAATAATGTTAGAAGTTAGGGGACTTACTCAAAGATTTGCAAGCAGTTTGCTATTTGAGGATGTAAATTTAAAGCTAAATCGCCACAACAGATATGGGCTAATCGGTGCAAATGGCGCTGGCAAATCGACATTTTTAAAAATTTTAAGCGGAGCTATCGAGCCAACTAGCGGCGAGATCATCATAGAAAATGGGCTAAAAGTTGGCGTGCTTGGGCAAGATCAGTTTGCGTTTGAAAATTTCACGCTAAAAGATGCCGTGCTTTATGGCAACAAACGCCTATATGACGCTGTCAAAGAGAAAGAGAAGCTCTATATGAGCGAGGAATTTACAGATGAGATAAATGAGCGCTTAAGCGAGCTTGAGATGATAAGCGCCGAGGAGGATCCAAGCTACGAGTACGAGACTAGGATAGAAAAAATTTTAAGCTCGCTAGGGCTAAATGAATTTGATAAGCTCATGAGCGAGGTTGAAAACTCAGATAAAGTTAAGGTTTTGCTAGCGCAGGTGCTATTTCCAAAGCCAGACATCTTGTTTTTAGACGAGCCAACAAACAACCTTGATATAGACGCGATCGCATGGCTAGAAAACGAGCTAAATCGCCACGAGGGCACACTTGTGGTTATCAGCCATGATAGGCACTTTTTAAATAGAGTTTGTACAAATATTTTGGATGTGGATTTTAAGAAAATTCGCGAGTTTTCGGGCAACTACGACGACTGGTATATGGCTGCAAATTTGATCGCAAAGCAGCATGAGATGGAGCGTGATAAGAAGCTAAAAGAAAAAGAGGAGCTGGAGAAATTTATCGCGAGATTTTCAGCAAATGCGAGCAAGGCAAAGCAGGCGACATCTCGTGCAAAACAGCTTGAAAAATTAGATATCGCAGAGATCGCAGTATCAAGTAGACGCGACCCTAGTATACTATTTCGTGCAAACCGTGAGATAGGAAACGAGCTAATAGAGCTTAAAAATATAAGTAAGAAATTTGATAATAAGGTGATATTTGAAAATTTTAACTTTAAGCTTGAAAAGGGCGACAAACTAGCCATTATCGGACACAACGGCGTTGGTAAAAGCACGCTTTGTAAGATCATAATGGGCGAGATAAAGCCAGATGCGGGCGAGGTGCATATAGGTGCGACCATTGAGCTAGGCTATTTTGCGCAAGATACGGTAAATAAGATAGATGGCGAGCTAAAGCTTTATGAATATTTGCAAGATGCTAAAAACAAGGACATAGACGAGATCAGAAAGTGCCTCGGCAGGATGCTCTTTAGTGGTGCCGAGCAAGAAAAGGCAGTAGGCGCGCTAAGCGGTGGCGAAAAACACCGAGTAAGACTAGCTCAGCTTATGCTTCATAGGCCAAATTTACTTGTCATGGATGAGCCAAATAACCACCTAGACCTTGAAGCTATCATCGCGCTTGGCGAGGCGTTTTATAACTTTAACGGCTCAGTCATCTGCGTGAGCCACGATAGGGAGCTAATTGACGCCTTTGCAAATAGAATTTTACACCTAAAAGGCAATGGCGAAGTGGTTGATTTTAAAGGCACATATGAAGAGTATAGAGCAAACTTAGGGCTTGAGAGCTAAAATTTGTTATTCCTTGCTCCTGATTGTAGGGGCAAGATTAAAATTTATATTTACTACAAAATCTTGCAAGTATTAATCTAGCTATATAAATT